>JBIODT010000091.1:0-9111 GCA_044445305.1 Legionellales bacterium
CCTTTGGATTTGTTTTTTGCCGACATTGCACCATCAATTTCCCATGAGGAAATGGTTGCTGTTTCAGTAATGCGTTGCTTTAGCGGCATTATTTTATTGCTTGGCAGCTCTTCCATAGGCTTGGGTGAGGTGCAAGCGGTAAGCATGCAAAAAGAGAGCATAAACAGGCTGTTATATTTGTTCATTATTCACCTTAATTCCATTTATATAGTATTTATAATACAATACGCTAGACTTCTTCTGTATGCAATTGGTGCATTAATATGAATCAGAAAGCAATTTATCCCGGTACCTTTGACCCTGTAACTAACGGACACGTTGATATTATTAGTCGTGCGGCAAAGCTTTTTCCTGAACTTGTAGTTGCTGTAGCCAGCAATAAAAAAAAACAGCCTTACTTGTCATTAGAGACCAGAATACAACTGTTAGAAGAGGTTGTTGGGGACTTGCCTGGCGTTAAAGTCATCGGGTTTGAGAATCTATTGATAGATTTTGTTCTTGAACAAAAAGCTGGAATTATTTTACGCGGCTTACGGGCAGTCTCTGATTTTGAATATGAATTTCAATTGGCAGGGATGAATAGAAAGCTATCAAAACAAGTAGAAACACTTTTTTTAACCCCTTCTGAAAATTTGATGTTTATTTCTTCAACCCTTGTTCGTGAAATTGCCGTTTTAAATGGTGATGTTTCTCAATTTGTCCCTGCCTGTGTCGTTGCAGAGCTGCTTAGGAAACACAATGCAAATTAATTCTATTGTTTTCTCGTTGTTTTTTTTCTGTACGCCTGTAAATGCCGCTGAAAAAGTACCATCAACTCAATTTCACAGTCACCCTCCAGGCTATGCCGTGGCCAGTGCACATCCTTTAGCAACTAATGCTGGATTAGAGGTTTTAGCACAAGGTGGTAACGCTTTTGATGCAGCTGTTGCCGTTGCCGCGACATTGGCGGTTGTTGAACCGTATCATTCCGGACTGGGTGGCGGTGGGTTTTGGTTGCTGCATCTAGAACAACAACATAAAAACATATTCTTAGATGCCCGAGAAACAGCCCCTAAAGCAGCGAACAAAGACATGTTTTTAGCTGCTGATGGCAATGTTATTCCTGATTTGTCGTTGAATGGAGGCTTGGCGGCAGCAATTCCTGGTCAGCCCGCTGCTTTGGATTATGTTGCTCGTCATTACGGTCGATTGCCACTGGCTAAAAGCCTTGCTCCAGCAATTAAACTAGCCCAAGAGGGGTTTTTAGTCGACACGCAATTCAGGTATTTTTCAACCATGGGTGACAGGCTTTCCCAATTAAAAAAACATCCAGCCACTGCCGCAATCTTTCTTAAAAATGGCCATCCTTATGCTGTTGGCGATCGACTCATTCAAACTGATTTGGCCAATACCCTGAAATTAATTGCCGCAAAAGGTGAGCAGGGATTTTATGCCGGTGCAATGGCAGAACGTTTGGTTAAAGGCGTAAAAGCTGCTGGTGGTATTTGGACCCTTGAAGATTTAGCACATTATCAAATTAAGCTTAGAGAGCCTTTGGTTGGTGCTTATCATAACATGCTGATCATCACCGCCCCTCCCCCATCCGCCGGTGGTGTGGCTTTGTTAACCATGTTGAATATTTTGTCTGATTTCAATTTGGCCTCCTTACCCCAAGCCCAATGGATACATTATGTTGTAGAGTCCATGCGCTTGGCTTATTGGCAAAGGGATCAATTTTTAGGAGATCCTGATTTTATTGATATTCCCGTGAATAAATTAATTTCTGCTGATAATGCCAAACAATTAAGCCACTTAATTGCACCAAACAAAGCAATGGACAGCAAGGTATTAAAAGGCTCTGATCCAGCTCAAGGACATACGAGTACAACGCATTTTTCAATTATAGATGCTGAAGGTAATCGGGTTGCTGCAACCCTGACGGTTAATTTTATTTTTGGTTCTAGTGTGGTTGCGGAAGGTACTGGCGTTTTATTGAATGATCAAATGGATGATTTTGCCACTAAAACAGGTGTGGCAAATGTTTTTGGGGTGGTAGGCAGCGATAAAAATGCCATTGCGCCATGGAAACGACCCTTATCCAGCATGACACCAACTTTTCTTGAGTTGCCTGGACGCGTTGCCGTGCTTGGAACACCTGGAGGCAGTCGCATACCCAGCATGACACTGATAGCATCGCTACTCTTTAATGACGGTTATGGTGCGATCAGTATGGTTTCAGCCATGCGTTTTCATCATCAGTATCTGCCGGATGTGGTGCAATTTGAGCCAGATTCAATTCCAGAACTCGTTCAGGATGCATTAAAAGTAATGGGTTATCATTTGATGCCTTTAGATCAGTATTATGGTGACATGCAGGCTATTACCTGGGATAAGGCAAAAAATCAATTAACAGCAGCTTCAGATCCGAGACACATAGGCCTAGCTGCAGCGGTTATTCATGCTGCTGGTGGTTATGGGGTGAAGTACTGACTTCACCAATAAGTTCTTTTATTGATTGGTAAGTTTGACTGATCAGTGCTTCTTTATTTTCAAGTGTGAATTGACCTGCATCTATTGGTTTACCAATATGTAATTCTGCTTTTTGATCTAAATTGATTCTGAAGGTACGGGCAGGCAGGATATTAGCTGCACCCCTAATTCCGAGTGGAATGATGATTGCATTGGCTTGGATGGCAGTAATGAAGGTTCCTTTTTTAAAAGGAGCCAATTTTCCATCCTTGGATCGGGTTCCTTCTGGCGCTATCCATAAAATAATCCCACTTTCCATAAGCTGTTGGGCATAGGCTAAATCCTTGATTGCTTGACGCCGGTTTTTCCTGTCTACAAAGGGAAATTCTGAAGCCACCATTCCTTTGCCGAGCAAAGGTATCCTGGAGAGTTCTTTTTTGGCAAGCATGCGGATAGAACTATTGGGAAAGGCTTTAAAACTAAGAGGAATGTCATATGCGCTTGAATGATTGCACATAATTATTGTAGCTCGCCCAGGCTGAGGTTGGATATTGAATGGGTTGATTACTTTATATTGGACATGTACTTCATTCAATAACTGATCCACCCAATGGTGTATGGTTTTATCAACCCAAGGTCTGGTCGGGGTGCTAAAAAAATACTTCCTCACTGAACGAATACAAACCATCATGGTATAAAATATCAGGGCACTAACTATCCAGACAGTTCTAACTCGGCTTATTTTCATTTTTATAATTTAAGTAATATTAAAAAATTAATCATACAGCAAGTCCATTATTCATTCCTCTTTTTTCAACATCCAGCCAGCAGATTATTTTTTATCTTCATGCTCAATTATTCTGCCTTTCTTTTTATCTGGCTCTTTAAAGGCTAATTTTTTTTTAATAATAGAGACAGTCCAAAGTACAAATCCTATTATCAATCCCCAAACAAGTACGTAGGAAAATACGATCAGCATGCCAACAACAAGCGCAATAAAACATCCAGCAACCATAAATGGAATCACATTTTCAATTATTTTTTGAGGTTTAATAGTCATTGCTTCAATCCCTATGTTGGTTATTAATTATCGTTCAGATTGTGAATAGATGCAATTTTTTCCACAAAGCATTTCTTCTTGAATGTAAGTCCCTCATAATTATGATGGGCTTGTGCGAATGTTTACTGCTGTGCTTGAAAGTGTGTTATCATTATACTATTAGGACAGAATCACATGAGCGGTTTTTCATGCGCTTTCGTCCAAAGTTCCAAATTGTACGTTTAATTTATAGTGGGGTTATCATGATGTTCGGCTTTTTAGATTTGTCCTTTTGGGGGTATGTTTTAGCAATAATCGTACTGACGCAAATTACTATAGCGTCGGTCACTATTTATCTGCACAGAAATCAAACACATCGCGCTTTGACGTTGCATCCAATTGCCAGTCATTTTTTCCGTTTGTGGTTGTGGATGAGTACGGGCATGGTCACAGCTGACTGGGTGGCCATCCATCGCAAACATCATGCAACAACGGATATGGAAGGTGATCCTCATAGCCCCGTAGTTCTAGGGATTAAAAAAGTATTTTGGCAAGGGGCTGAATTGTACAGGGAAGCCCGTAAAGACAAAGAAATGGTGGCAAAATACTCACATGGTACGCCATCCGACTGGATAGAGCGCTGTGTTTATTCTAAGCATTCATCCAAAGGTATTTTGCTCATGCTGTTCATTGATCTGTTTTTATTTGGTGTGCCTGGACTTACTGTTTGGGCCATTCAAATGATGTGGATACCGGTCTTTGCTGCAGGTGTTGTAAATGGAATTGGACATTATTGGGGTTATAGAAATTTTGAGTGTCCAGATGCAGCAACCAATATTATCCCTTGGGGCTTTTGGATAGGTGGTGAAGAGCTGCATAACAACCACCATACCTTTGCGTCCTCAGCCAAATTTTCAGTTAAATGGTGGGAGTTTGATATTGGCTGGATGTACATTCGTGCACTGTCATTATTAGGTTTGGCTAAAGTAAAAAAACTACCCCCTAAGCTGGCTATGGATGACGGCAAATTGCAAGTGGATTTGGATACGGTCAAGGCGGTTATTTCTAATCGTTTTCAAGTTATGTCTAATTATTATAAAAGTGTGATTAGACCTATATTAAAGCTTGAAAAAAGCACGCCCCTAGATACTAAAGAAGATAAAAAACTGTTTCAACGTGCAGGAAGTTTATTGCGCCGTGAAGACAGCTTATTGACGCTGAAAGCAAAAACACGTTTAAACCATCTATTGGATGCCCGTGAACAGCTGCGTGTTGTTTATGCATACAAGCAATCGTTACAAAATGTGTGGTTAAAAACAGCATCATCGCAAAAAGAATTAATCGAAGCCTTGCAGCAATGGTGTCGACAGGCTGAAGAATCTGGTCTGGAAGTATTAAGACAATTTGCACAACAGTTAAAAGGGTATGTACCTGTTTGATTGAACGAATAGCCAATAAAAAAGGGAGCGCAGCTCCCTTTTTTTATTTGCCAAATTAAATTTGGCCATGTCCTATACTAATCACGTGTACCAACATATTTGTCATCAAAATAAAGACGTAATTTTGTTCTTAATGTTCCGCGACTAATTCCCAGCATAATTGCAGCACGAGACTGATTGTACTTACAGTGCTCCATCACTGCACGAAACAGAGGCGTTTCAATTTCCTCAAGTACAAACTGGTATAAGTCAACAGGATCAGTTCCCTTAAGCTCTGAAAAATATCTTTGTACTGAATGAGTGACGCTCTCGGCCAGTGAAGCAGTGGTCTCCCCTGCATCATTACTGATTGTTGTCATTATTATTAGCTCCTCCTTTTAAAAACAGTATATTACCTAATTGAACAATTATAGACAAGGGCAGATCAAAAAAAAACTGTATAATAACTTAATAAGTTAAACTTTAAACAGGGCTGCATGAGCTTTTTTCATACAGACTTGTCTAAAGTCCAATAATAATATCAATAATACAATCAAGACAGCCTCATCCCATTACAACTTTACACCACCATCATTTACTCTTAAAAATAAATTATGGTAAATCTTTATATTGGACTTAAAACAAAGATCAATGTACATCTATTTGGACAAAAATGCATGCGTCTTTTTGCATGCATTTTTGTCCAAAATCCAATTCATATCAAAATTTCATGGTTAATGGATCGAACGGCTTGGAGTTAACAATAAACTTGCCTTGATCAAGAGCCACTTCAACAACATAATCAGAACCCTGAACTACGATAAGACCAGCATGCTCAAACGCACTTAATTGTTTTTCAGTTTGCATTGTGGCTAATTGCTCATTAGTCAGTGCCGGCTGATTTGCTTGTGCTTGAGAAACAGTACCTTGTAATTGTTTCACCAACTCTTGTTGCATCTCAGGCTGTTTTGCTAACTGTTGCATGATAGATTGCTGCACCAGCTGTTTCACAACTGCTGATGGTGCTTTCAGCTTGGCATTACCTTTAATCTTTTGCAGCAGCTCAAAAGGATTAGTTACATCTCTTTTAGGCAAAGAAACAAGCAGGCTACCTTTAATTAAACCGTTAGGCAGTTGCATTGAAAGTTGTGAAATTTCAAACTCAGCACCCTTGCTAAATAATTTAGGTAACTGAGGCAGCATGGCTAACATAGCTTGTTGACGCTCAGCATCTGTACCATTTTGCATGGCTGTTGCTTGCTCATTTATTTGAGCCAAAACATCAGCATCAAGATTTTTCAATGACAGCTCAAGGCTTCCAGGACCGTAATTTTTTCCATTCACTAATGCTGATTTTAAAGCAAGATTAAAATTAGTCTTAAAAAGACCATTTTCAATATCACTGTTAGAACGCAGTTCAAAGTCATTAATTGCGAATGTAGCTTGATCTTTGATCAATACAACAAACGAAGGTAAGGAAAAACTTGCCTCGCCTAAATAAAGCCCCGCTGATGTTTTGTGCAAACTGTAGTCACTAGTCACTTTACCTAGAGTAGCCTTAGCATCGTCTTTCTTTAATTTCAAACCATCAATAACAAAACCACCGCGAACTTTATCGATACCAGCAGAAATAGAGGTGGTACTTTCCATACCCTCCCAATCCATTTGTCCAGTTCCATCTTTATTGATTAACTTAAATGATGGAATGCTTAATGTGACGGTACTTTTATCTAAGTAACTTACAAAAATACTTAAATCCAATTTGGGTTTAACTGAGTCTTGAGTAAACTGAGCATCAAACTGATTCTTATATTGATCAGGAAATGGCAGAACGGATTCAGCATAACCCATACCAAAGTGAACCTGCTTGTTTGCAAAAATCACCGGACCGTGATGAATTTTAACAGCTGTTTCCATTTGATAGTCTTGAGCCGCTATAGTTTGCGCTTGTCCATTTGCATCTTTAATCACCCGCTCAGGAACATGTAAATTCCATTTTATTTCCGCATCAGAACAAAACAACCCTCTTTTGTATTGCTCTACTTCTGCGAACAAGCCATTGGATTGATTGATGACTTCTATATTCTTTTTAATTGATTTTTCAGTTAAAAAACCCATTCCATAGTATCCGCCTAATACCAAAACGGCCAGGACAATCACTAATCCTGTAAGTTTTTTCATATTATCTCCATAGTGTATAGAATTATATACCAAACTATATTGTCGTTTTAACCTTAAGCTGTTCATGAACCTAATGCATCAGACTTGATGCTAAAGCGAGAATTTAATTCGACCATAATCCTTATTAATTTGCGAGCATCATTACTCTAACGCAGCGAAGTGCTAAACAAAGTATAACAGTAAATTATGTGAGAGCGCGACACTCTATTATAAAGAAACCACCCCTAATGCCTTATCGGACTACAGTAAGTTTCCTTAATGGCAAAAGCCAATAACAAAGCAACCAACGAACTTAAAGGCAATATTCTTAATCCTGCTTGAAAGTCAGACAGGAATAAAGTTTCAACGTGAAAAGCACGAGCACCTGAAACCATATCAACCAACCTACCCACTAAAGGCTGCAACAAAGCACCTATAAAAATTGAGGTCATATTCGTAAAGGCTATGGATGTTCCAACTACATTTCTATCATGTAATTCAGTAGATACCGCATAAGCAATAGCAACACCCGTATTCGTTACCCCAAAAGCAAAGAATAATAAATAAGCTGAGGTCTGGCTTAGATGAGGACAAAATACAAATAAACTGGTTAACACAAACCCTAAAGCAGCTGAAACAATCATGATGGGTTTTCGACGCCCTATCCGGTCTGAAAACCAACCCGTTAAAGGTCCACTGATACCCCATCCAATAAATATCAATCCGATTGCAAATGCAGCAGCATGCACTCCCAGACCACGACCAAATTGCAAATAAGCAGGCCCTATGGCCTCGCCAATGACCGCAGTAGGTCCAAATAAAAAGCCCGCATAAAGCGCATTAATCCAAGTTTGTCTGCACGATAAGATGATCATCAGACTTCGCAAGACACTTACTTTATGAATGGTTGGCACTTTATGTCTGGGTTCACGAGGCTTGTCTTGCACAAATTGATACAACAAAGCAGCAAGTACTATAAAAAGAAAAGCAATAATGATCATGCTGTGTCGCCAGCCAACATTAGATACTAAAAATGAAACAGGTGCCTCGCCAACGGCAGCACCCAGCATGCCCAAAGCTTGGGTTAAACCAGACAATAAACCGAGCATGGTTGCAGGAAACCATGATGTGGCCAATCTAAGTGCAGAAACAAAAGCAAATGCCGCACTAAAGCCTATAAACATCCTGCCTATGGATGCCATTATTAAGCCATCAGCCAATCCAAAAACACAGCAGCCAAAAGCAGTCATGAGCGACATACCCGTTAATAACCAACGCGTACTTAAACGATCGACGGTTAAGCCCACAGGAATTTGCATAAGAACGTAAGGGATGTAAAACGAGGCGGTTAATATACCAAAACCTGCCTCATTAATTCCAAAATCCATTTGTAAATAACGATGCATGACCCCAGGGGCGACACGTGCCAAATATTCAGAAAAATAAAAAGTAGCTGCCAAGCCCCAAACCAACCAAGCGAAACCTAAATGGCTTTTATCATGATGTGGTTCTTGAGATGTATTTACTTTGTTCATAAGCCCTCTATTCAACAAGTAATCTGACTGGAAAAATATGCTCTGCAGCGCGAACATGATATAAATTCGCGATATACAGCGTATTCAGCTATAATTTCTCTTTTTTCAAAAGAAACACAACATGAATGCTCTTAATCTTGCTGTCAAAGAGGCCATTGAGGCATCTGGGGCTTCTAAAGAAGCCAACAAAGCCTACCTGGAGTTTATAAAAGCAAACTTTATCATTCCAATAGAACAACACTCTAATGACGATAATCCAGAAGTTTTATTTCTGCAAGATAAAGTTGACTTATTCCTTCCCGTTTTTAGTGAAATGGAATTTCTCAATAATTGGGCGAGTGAAATCAACAGCAGTATCAAATTACTTAAATTGTCAGCCGTAGATCTACTTAAAGGAATGGGTGAAAACGTGACGCTTTGTCTTGATATAGGTAGTGATCATTACAAAGAATTTAATCCCGCAGAAACAGCTAGAATGCGCTCCATGGTTTTAAAATTATTTAAATAATGA
>JBIODT010000092.1:0-9083 GCA_044445305.1 Legionellales bacterium
TATTGTTATTAGTACCACTGATTGGTTTTGGCAACTCGCAAACCGAGCCCAACACATCCGCTGTTTTTAATCAGGAATGCAATGATGCAGCTAATTCTGTAAATCATGATAAAAACTGCCTCGTTATTGAAAAAAATAAAGAGGCTAATGAAAACTATAAAAATTTTCAAGAAAACAATCACAGTGAACAAACCATTGAATAAGGGATTATGATGCTTAAACCAAGTGAAGCTCTGATCGTTGGTTTAGTCCAACAGCAATGGTACCCAGATCCTCATGAGCATAAGAAACATCTTGAAAGAGGGATTGCACAAGCGGCCAAACAGGGCGCTCGATTAATCTGTCTACAAGAACTGACTTTAAGCCCCTATTTTTGTTCTCGTGCTGATGTAAGACCAGATGCTTATATTGAATCGATTGAAACCGGTCCAAGCAGCCAATTTGCTAGTGCAATGTCTAAAAAATACCAGGTTTTTATTGTAATCTCTTTAGTAGAAAGCGGGGAGAATCATAATTGCTACAACACTGCCATCACAGTAGCACCTGATGGCACTATAATTGGAAAAACCAGAAAGCAACACATTCCAAGCGGCGAAGGTTATAACGAAACCAACTCATTTACACCAGGCGCGGCTTTGTACCCTTTGCATAATGTTGATGGTCACAAACTTGCCACACCCACCTGCTATGATCAATGGTTTCCCGAGTTGGCACGTATTTATGGTCAAAAAGGCGCTGAAATAATTGCTTATCCTACTGCGATTGGAGGCGAGCCAACAGCACTTGATTTTGACAGCCAGCCGATGTGGCAGGCCATACAAGTATCGCATGCAATTGCTAATAATTGTTTTATCATTGCAGCCAATCGAATTGGCACAGAAAGTATGGGCAAGAACGACAAGGGTCAAGAGATTGGATTAACATTGTATGGAAGTAGTTTTATTTGTGCGCCAAACGGGAAAATTTTAGCTCAAGCACCACGTGCTGAACCAGCGGTATTGGTAGCAACTTTAGATTTTGCCTTGAGAGATACCTGTCGACGATTGTTCCCCTTTATCCAACAACGTAGACCAGAAGATTATGTTTTTTTAACGCAAGGCCAAAATCCTGATTTATTACCCAATCTCCATGGAACTCACTAAGACTAGGGCCTGTCGTCATGGTGCTAACTCGTTCTAACGAATTGACGACTGCCCTAAGCCTAGGATCAACTTATCGTAACTACTCACTCCCATGACGGGGAAGTGTAGACACAAAGTATTTATATCTCGGTAACGCAGACGGGCATGCAAACGTTTACGTGAATGGGCGCTGTCGCGCGACCGTTAAATTTTTAAAACATACAATCAGCCGTTGCAACTTACCCACAAATTCTGTGGATAAGTCTGTGTGCAATGCATGGAGTACCTTGTATTAAAAGCTTATTTGCTAATACACCCAACTAACGCGTGGTTTTCCCCACCCTGCCCGAAGCGCAACCATATATTTGATAAGTATTTTTTCCACCATTCTTTGCTTTGTACATTGCTAAATCAGCTTTTCTTAATAGTTTTTCAGTAGTATCACCATCAGTAGGATAAATGGATATACCTATACTTACGGTCACTGTAAGTAATTTACCGCTGATGGAGTATGGATTGTTTAATTCGTTTAATATCCTCTCTGCAACCAAACTCGCTGCAGATGTAGACTTTATTTTAGGCATGATCAGCGTAAACTCATCGCCACCCACCCTGGATAAAAAATCACCCTTTCTGACTAAAGCAACCAAGCGTTGCGAAAATTGTTTCAGCAGTTCATCTCCATGGCTATGACCAAAAGTATCGTTAATCGTCTTGAAGTCATCTACATCCAGTAGCAACAACCCTAATAAATCATCATCGCGTGCTGCATTTGTAATGAACCGGTCTAATAAATCCTCGAATTGTCGACGGTTAAACAGGTTGGTTAAAGAATCGTGCGAAGCAATATACTGCAATTCATTTTGTTTTAGTTTAAGTTTTTTTTGAGCAATTAAAACTTCAGAATAAGAGTAAGTGTAATTAATGAGCATTCCGGAGCAAGGAATAAGATAAGTAACGACTTTAAGAAAATAAGCAATATTATAAGCACTGTCGTAGGGCGCATTGGATAACAGCATTAGGTACATGGATATGACAATTTGCGTCACAGACATATAAAAAATACAATCAGTTAAAATGGTTGGATAGGCTTTATAAGCTCTAGGGTAAATAAAAACAATCAATACCAAATAAACACCAATAGATATTAATTCGTATGGCCTGGATAAAATTGCATTTTTAATCCACATATCAGGCAGTTGTATGATCACTGTGGCATAAAAAATAAGGGTTATTGCGGTTAATACAAAAAAAATGATTAGCGAGATATAGGTAAAAAAACTCAACCCGCGTTTGTCTTTTCTGGTTAATAAGATTAATAAACCCACAATCAATATCAAACCGCTCATGGCGTTTGAAAAAACCCATACAAAGGCATCTAAATTGTTTTTTTCGTTGGTGTTAAGCGTCAGCCCATCAATAGCCAGAATATGCAGTGCCTCTACCGAGCCAGAGAACAACACAGTTAACCCAATAATCAGTGCTATTTTATCATTATCATTGCTAAGTCGGTATTGAGTAAAAGACAATAAAACGGCTACAGCTGCCAGTGAAAATCCAGACCATTGTAAAAGAGTCTGTCTTAAATAACCTCGAATTTGAGACTCAAAAATTTGTGAACCAAACCCATTCCCATAACTGAGTTTATTAGTAAAAACACTAAAGTCTAAACCCAAGCTCATACCTACATAGGGCAGACCTAACAATAGAATAATAATTAAAACCAAGAAAAGAGGTATGCGTTTCAATGTTGTTTCATTCAAAACAAATAAATTATCCACCTTCAATCCTTTTTTTATTTTGGACTTGACTGCGAGAGTTCACGCATATGGTCCAAATTCAAAATCCTACTTGTATCAATTAAATTTAGACCATAACTACCCCAATTAGCCAGTTTATGGCTGATTGTTTTTTATGTCCTGGCCCGGAGTCTTTTCGTTCTTTGGATCATCAGGCGACAGATTTTTTTGAGCTGGAATTTCAGCTTTGACAGCAAACAGTGTGCTTGCATGTACTGAAAGATTCTTTACACTGTTGCTAATTTTTCGCGCTGGCTCTTCTCGTATTATTGTCTCTTGCGCGACTTTGACATTTTCTGGTGTATTTAGTCCTGGTTCCCCAGCATCATAACCCTTTATCAGACCTACCACCCCTACACCCAAACCGAGAGCACCCAACTCAAGTCCAAATGCAGCCGTTATTGTCAGTGCTACAAGTGCACCCGCACCGAGAGTTGCAACCGAAAGTGAAACAGCCAATGCAATGCCACCTACAACAAGGAGGGCAAGCCCCACCAGGGTGAATATTTTACCAAGTCGCTGATCGCTGTCTCTTTGCAAACGAATATCGGCCTGGGATAATGCCTCACACTTTTTAACAGCATGTCTTTCTAAAGACTTTATTTTGTTTAAATCATTAGGATTTTCGAGGAATACTATTACCTCAGTAACAGTCTCGGCCCATGATTTAATCTGTTCTTCCGTAGTAGACTTGTTTAATACCAAACGCTCTGTTTCAGCAATCAAACCAACGCAACAGCCTTCCATAATTAACATATGCTCTTCAATTTCATTGATTTTTGCTAACAGCGCAGAAGCTTCTTGGTCTTTTTTTTCTGCTTGCATTGTTCTCAACATGGTTCGTAGTGCTGCCTTTTCTTGGTCATGACTGGCTCGTAATTTTACCAAACCACCTCTTAACCCATCTTCTAATTTATAATCTGGCATGTAAATCTCCCTAAAATTAATAATGACCATACAATGATCAATCAATGTACATTATAGACTATTTTTCTGCTTTTTTAGAAAAGTCGACAAAAATCCACAAGTTGCAACCTAATGTAGAATCAATATTCTTTTGCTATACTGTGCCTGTTCAAAATATTGAGTCATCTATTTAATGAAAATACTCCACAGCTCGGACTGGCATATTGGCCGCAGCCTCTATGGCCGCAAACGTTATGAGGAATTTGAATCTTTTTTATCCTGGTTGGTCGATACCATCCAAAAAAACCAAGTCGATGCACTTCTTGTTGCTGGTGATGTTTTTGATACGAGCCTACCAAGCAATCGTGCTCAAGAGCTTTATTACAGCTTCCTTTGTCAGGTGGCCGCATCCTCTTGTCGTCATGTCATCGTGATAGCAGGTAACCATGATTCCCCTTCCTTCTTAAACGCACCCAAAGAATTGTTACGAACCCTTGATGTTCATGTGGTTGGTTCAGTAGCTGAGAATATTGAGGATGAAGTACTGCTGCTCAACAACACAGCAGGGACTCCTGAGCTTATCGTCTGCCCCATACCTTACCTAAGAGACAGGGACATTCGCACAGCCGAAGCAGGCGAAAGCCCTGAAGACAAACAACGCAAACTGCTTGAAGGCATACAGGATCACTATGCAAAAGTATGTGCATTGGCTGAAGACAAACGCAATACATTAGGTGTTAAGATTCCTATCGTTGCCATGGGGCATTTATTCACGGCCGGCGGACAAACAATTGAGCGATGGGGTGCGCGATCTTTATGTGGGTTCACTTGCTCACGTGCACTCTGATATTTTTCCAAAATGCATTGATTACCTGGCATTGGGACACCTGCATGTTCCTCAAAAAGTGAATGGCTCAGAAACCATGCGTTACAGTGGCTCCCCAATACCCATGGGTTTTGGCGAAGCCAATCAGGAAAAAAGTGTCTGTCTTATAGCATTTGAAGGAATCAGCGCATCCATAGAGCTTGTCAGCGTACCAGTGTTTCAAAAACTTGAGCGCATTCGTGGCAATTGGGATGACATTCAAGCGCGAATTATTGAAATTACCGCAACAACCAACCAAGCTTGGTTAGAAATCATCTATGAAGGCGATGAAATCATGGGCGACCTTAGTGAGCGCTTAGAAGAAGCCGTTGTCGGGACTGAAATAGAGATCTTGCGAGTAAAAAACCATAGAATAATTGATCGTATACTCAATCGAATTCACGATGATGAGACTTTAGATGACCTTAATGTGCATGATGTATTTCAGCGCTGCCTAAGCAGCCACAACATTCCCGAACAACAACGCGTTGAACTGTTACGAGCTTACCAAGAAGTCCTTAAAACCCATCACGAAGAAGATATTTTGGCAGAATAATACAATGCGCATACTGCAGATACGATTAAAAAATTTAAACTCACTGGTTGGCGAATGGGAAATTGATCTGACCCATCCGGTTTTCACCTCCGATGGGATCTTCGCCATAACTGGCCCAACTGGAGCAGGCAAGACAAGCATTCTTGATGCCATTTGCCTGGCTCTTTATGGCCGCACCCCTCGTCTGAGCAAAGTGACTAAAAGTGAAAATGAAATCATGTCACGGCAAACGGGTGAGTGCTTTGCTGAGGTCACATTTGAAACCCGTGCTGGACGTTATCGTTGTCACTGGAGTCAACATAGGGCTCGAAAAAAGCCTGATGGTGAATTACAAGCACCCAAACATGAAATCGCAGAAGCGGACTCTGGTAAAATTGTCGAGTCCAAGCTGCGTGGTGTTGCTGAGCAAATAGAACTGGCAACCGGCATGAATTTTGACCGGTTTACCCGATCCATGTTGCTTGCTCAAGGCGGATTTGCAGCATTTTTGCAAGCAGCACCTGATGAGCGTGCCCCCATTCTAGAACAAATTACTGGCACTGAAATTTACAGTCAAATTTCTATTCGTGTTCACGAACACCGCGCTGAGGAAAATAAAAAATTAAACCTGTTGCAGGCTGAATTGGCTGGAATACAATTGCTCAGTGAAGATGATGAGCAACATCTAAGAACAAACCTCGAGCAAAAATCCACTCAAGATCTTGAGTGCAGCCAACAAATTGAACAAAAAAAACAGTCCATTACCTGGTTGAATCACCTTGAGCTGCTAAAACAAGAGTGTCTCTTACTCGAAAAACAACAGCGTGATGTACTTGAACGCCAAAAAACGTTTCAGCCTAAATTGGAGCAACTCGAACGCGCCAATCAGACCTTGGAGTTCGCGGGGGAATATGCTGGCATTTCTTCACTGCGCCGCGATCAAAATAGAGAGTCCACCGATTTTCATGAGCACCAAAAAGCCTTCCCTCAACAGGAAGCTGAAGTACAGCTAAAACAAAATCGCTTCAAATTGACAGGTGAGCATCTTGAACAAAAAAAATCAGAACAAAAAGAAATGCTACTGACTACGCGCAAAGTTCGAGAGCTTGATACTAAAATTCAAGAAAAAAAAGACCCTATTAAAACCACAAATGGACTCATCTCAACCATACAAAAATCACTCACAACCCTGCAAACTAAGAATGCTGCGGATTGCCAAGTCCTCCATTTGGAAAAAACAAGCATTGAGGCTACTGTAAAACTTCACGCTGAACATGAGGTGGATAAATGCCTAATAGAGCAACTGACTGGAATTCACAGTCGATTTAAGACACTCCATGAATTAAATCAGCGACATCAAAATAAGATGCAGCAGTTAAATGCCGCCGAAACTCAAAAAACCAATGCGCGGCACATGCTAAATGAGCAAACGAGCACTCTTGGTGTACAGAAAAAAGCTTTCGATACCCTGCAAAACGATCTCAATCAGCAGCAACTGGATTTAAAACAGGTCTTGAGTGGCCCGCTTCTAATCACCGACTGGCGCAATGCGCTGATGGAACTTAAAGAACAAAAAACAGTGCTAGAACAACTTATTACCTCAATACAAGCAGTAACCGAATTAAACCGAAAACTCAATGAAGCTAGAGTTTGCTATGAAACACTCACTGCTGAACAAGGATCTCTCGAACAGCAGATCCAAGAGCAAACTAATAAAATCACTGTTTTTGAACAAGAAATACCGGTTATTGAAAACCAACTGTTACAGCTTAAAAAAATTCAAGATTTTGAAACTGCAAGGCAAGAGCTTGGTACGGATGAGCCCTGCCCTCTTTGTGGTGCAAAAGAACATCCTTTTTCTGAAGGCAGTATTCCTGTTCCTGATAAAACCATAACCTCACTTAAACACATAAGGACTGCACTAAAAGAGACCAATGAGACGCTTTCAAATTTAAAAATTAGCTTGGCAAACCTGCTAAAAGATCTCGAACAGACTGCAAATCAAAGCAAAGAAATCACCAACCAAATAAACAGCAACAACAAGCAGATACAGATACATCTTCAAGTGTTGTCCATTGATGCCACTCAAAAGGATTTGATAGAACACCTCAAACACAGGCAAAAAACCACCCATGAAAACTTAAAAAATGCATTGGAAATCATTCAGTCCGCTGAGCAGCTTGAAACCAATATCAACGCGTTGCGTGAGTCGCTAGAAAAAACACGAGCCGCCATGAGCCAGTCAGAGCTGGCCACACAAGAAGCCAGCAGCAAAAAAGACGCAGCGCAACAAGCTGTTGAGTGGCTACAAACCGATTTAGTAGAATTGGCAGAGCAGCGCCAACAAGCACATGACTGTACCTTGCAAGACCTATTGTTTTATGGAATTAATAAGTTAGATATTGATAAATTAGAGCACATCCAACGCGATTTAACGTCACGTCGTGACCAATGGATTGCCAGGCAACAGCTAATAACCGATCTCGAGCAACGGGTATTAACCCTGGAGTTCAACATACAACACCAACAGCAACAAATCACTAAGACCGGAAGCGATCTATGCGACCAACAAACGCTTCTTAGCAACTTAATACAAACACGAGATGATCTGGTTGACGAGAGACAAGCACTTTTTGCTGACAAAATACCCGACGATGAAGAGTTGCAGCTCGCAGCGGCCATCAGTGAAGCTGAAAAAAACCTTGATAGCGCGCGTACTGTTTTCAATGATGCAACCCAAGAACTGAGCATGTTAAAAAACAAAATCGACACACTGGGTAAAGCAATAACCACTCGTCATGAACAATTAATGGTTTTAGAAGCGGGATTTCAAGGCCAACTTAATAAATCCGGCTTTCCTGATGAAGCCAGCTATCAAGCTGCATGCCTGCCAGAAGACGTGCGTAAAAATTTAATGCACCAAGCCCAAGGGCTTGCCACCGCACATACGGCATTAGATGCAAGAGTCAAAGATAAGGCCAGTCAATTAGCAACCGAACAACAAAAACAAATAACAGAGCAGCCACTGATTCAACTCCAAGAGGCGTTTGATTCTTTAGTCTTCGAGCAAAAAATTCGCCAACAAGAAATGGGTGGCATACAGCAACAATTAAAAGACAACGCCGACCTCAGACACAAACAACAACAAAGGGTCAGTGCTATTGAAGCACAGAAAATAGAATATTGGCGCTGGGACAAATTGCATGAGCTCATCGGTTCTGCTGATGGAAAAAAATACCGCAACTTTGTCCAGGGGCTTACCTTTGAAATGATGATCGGCCATGCAAACCGACAATTACAAAAAATGACGGACCGCTATCTGCTCATAAGGGATGACCAACAATCACTAGAACTCAACGTGGTTGACAACTATCAAACAGGCGAAATCCGCTCAACAAAAAACTTATCTGGCGGTGAAAGCTTTATTGTCAGCCTCTCCTTGGCACTAGGCTTGTCACACATGGCCAGCAAAAATGTAAGAGTTGACTCCTTATTTCTAGATGAAGGATTTGGCACCTTAGATGAAGAAGCTCTGGAAACGGCTCTAGATACCCTGGCGGGCTTACATCAGGATGGAAAGTTGATCGGCGTGATATCGCACGTAACAACACTTAAAGAGCGCATTAATGCCAAAATACAAGTAACCCCACAGATCGGCGGCAAAAGCACTATTAGTGGTTTAGGGTGTAAATTAATAGCACATTAAAGCGGTCTTCTGGCCTCCAATACATTAGCGCGTAGCCTTGATGCAGCCATATCGTTACCCACAAGTTATCTCATGGAAAATAGCTTCGTACGGGACAAAAACACATGTGCTATGAATTGGACTCAATGAATGTGGAACTTCGTCTTTACGA
>JBIODT010000093.1:0-9004 GCA_044445305.1 Legionellales bacterium
CTGTTACAACTTCATTCTGGCTCAATTTAGAAGCCTTTTCAAAGTGGTAGGGTCCATACTATTAATCCAGCGGCCCTCACTCCGGACCTCTGGATTGCTTCGTGGCCTCGCAATGACGATCTCTATTAGTTCATTGCGTTTTTCAGTTTTGTGCTGACTTATGGATAAACCTTGATTACGCTACGCTGCATCAAGGCTACGCTGTCCACCTAAAACCGCAGATTGTGACCGCGCACAGTATAGATATTAAACTAAACAGATCACCGTCTTGACATAAAGATCCACTATACATTCTTTACATCTCACTATTCAACGTTTAAAAAGCCCAGCAAAAACATCCTCCCCATTGCCAAGATGTATGATGGCAGGGTGTTAGCAAATGGTTGTGTTGATGGGCTACCCTTGCTGCAGAAGTAAATGTTCTGTCACAGTGATAACCGCCGTAATATTTTACAGGAGACCAGGATGGGCTAATGGGTGGTATGGGTGGATTGTATTTAGAAAAGTTATCACAGGCATGAACAATTTGACCACCAACTACAGTCATTAATGAGTAAATGTCTTTGATGTCTTCATCCATCACCCGAAAAAAATCTTGTGATAATACAGCAAAATCAGCAAATTGATTGGGAAGGAAAGAGCCTTTGCTCTCTTCTTCATTAGAAAACCAGGCGCTTCCTTTAGTATAAAGCTCTAACGCTTTTTCTCTGGAAAGAATGTTGTCTTCATTATAGAGAGATTGACCACCAATCGTCTTCCCTGTCGTGAGCCAATACAGGCACAGCCAAGGATTGTAACTGGAGACGCGCGTTGCATCAGTCCCCATACCCACTGGAACTCCTGCTTCTAAAATTTTGCTAATTGGTGGTGTTCTTGATGTTTTCTCTTCGCCATAGCGTTCACTAAAATATTCCCCTTGAAACGCCATGCGATTCTGAATGGCAATTCCTCCACCCAGTTTTTTTACCCGTTCAATAGATTGATCTGAAATCGTCTCTGCGTGGTCAA
Source organism: Legionellales bacterium (assembly GCA_044445305.1). Lineage (GTDB taxonomy): Bacteria > Pseudomonadota > Gammaproteobacteria > Legionellales > Legionellaceae > Legionella. Next base: position 1,009 of record JBIODT010000093.1, read on the forward strand.
AAAACCAATGTAAGGTATCAAAAGGTACTTCTGAATTCACTTGCTCATACACCGTTAATGCTCTGACAATAGATTCATCATAGGTTGCATGCAAGCGGAATGGCCATTTATTTTCTGCTAAAACACGTACGATCGGTTTTAATTGCGCTTCCATCACAGAAGGTAAATCTGGACGAGGTTGTAAAAAATCCTCAAAATCTGCGGCGGAAAAAACCAACATTTCACCAGCGCCATTATGGCGGTAATAATCATTACCTTGCTGGTATTTAGACATTTTTGTCCAACGTGTGAAATCTTCCAATTCCTTACCAGGATTTTGTGTAAATAAATTATAAGCAATGCGAACTGTTAATTTATTTGCTTTATCCAGCTCTTGAACCACTGCATAATCTTCAGGATAATTTTGAAATCCACCACCAGCATCAATCACACTGGTAATACCAAGACGGTTTAACTCGCGCATAAAGTGCAACGAGGAGTTAATTTGATCGCTTTTGCTTAGTTTAGGGCCTTGAGCTAAAGCAGAATAGAGGATTAACGCATTGGGGTGCGCAATGAGCATTCCTGTAGGATTGCCCTCTTTATCACGCTGGATCATAGTTCCAGGCATTTCTTTGGTGTTTTTGTTATAACCAATAGCATTTAATGCTGCTCGGTTAAGCAATGCACGATCATACAAATGTAATAGAAATACAGGCGTCTCTTTTGATGCTTCATTAATTTCATCCAGAGTAGGCATTCTACGTTCTTTGAATTGAAATTCCGTCCATCCACCAACCACGCGAACCCATTGGGGGGCAGGAGTGCGTGCGGCTTGTTCTTTTAACATGAATAAGGCGTCACCAAGACTGCGAACGCCATCCCAGCGTAACTCCATATTAAAATTCAAACCGCCGCGAATTAGATGAATGTGTGAATCATTTAAGCCTGGAATAACCGTTTTTTTATTTAAGTCGATCAGTTTGGTCATGGCGGTCTTTAACTGCATGATTTCTTGGTCAGAACCAAATTGGACGAATCGCTGGTCTGTGACTGCAACAGCAGTTATATCACTTCGGCTAATGCCTGGGCCTTTAAATTGACCATTGTAATAAATAGTATTCATAGCCAGTTACTCCTTTACCAGCCGCGATTCTCAACTTGCCTGACAAGTTGAGAATCGCGTTACCAAAGATTATTTAACCATTTTACCGTTCCATTCACTTCTAGATTTCTGCTTATGAACCATGGTGTATGCATAATCAACCCCCATACCATAGGCACCGCTGTGCTCTCTGACTATATTCATAACCTCATCATAAGTTTCTTTTTTTGCCCAATCGCGTTGCCACTCAAGTAAAAGCTGTTGCCAGGATAAGGGCACGACACCGGCTTGGCACATACGTTCCATGGATGTTCGTTGTGCTACCTCACTGGTTCCGCCACAAGCATCTTCCACAACATAAATTTCATAGCCATCCTGCATGGCTGAAAACGCACACATATTGATGCACACTTCAGTCCATAAGCCACCAAGAATTAATTTTTTCTTACCCGTTTTCTCTACATGTGCTCTAACGCTTGCAGAATCCCAGGAGTTCATACTGGTTCGTTCAATAATTTCATTATGGGGAAATAGGTCCAATAACTCAGGCCAAACATAGCCACTAAAGCCTTCTGTTTCTACAGAAGTAAAAATGGTTGGAATGTTGAATGCTTTTGCTGAACGCGCAAGAGCAGTCGCATTATTTTTTAACGTTTGGCGGTCAATACTAACAACACCGAAAGCCATTTGAGGCTGATAGTCGATCATTAATAATACTGAGTTTGTAGGCGTCAAAAGCTCTATTTTCTTGTTCATAATAATCATCCTTGTTAAAAAAATACGTCTAAGTTTCATTTTGACAACACATACATTATAGACCACTAATTATGAGATGGTTATATTTTGATCAAAATAAGATGGATGTGATTCTGGGGTACAGGGGTACAGTTGCATAGTATTTATGATTAAGATAATCTGATATTTGATTTTTGAACTTGGAAAAAGCAGTTGACGCGTAGCGGGCGTTTCAGTGCACTAAGAACTCATAGTCGCTTCAGCTGCTTTTTCCAGATTTAAGAACAGCCTGATTTTATTAACGAATCAGGAAATCAATGGATTGATTGGAGCTTAAGAACAGATATGGATAACACGTCGTCATGTTCTGCTACTACTCAATCGTCAACAATTCCCCATACCCCTTTGCTGCTTTTTGGACTCGCTCTCGCAACAGGAATGGAGTTTTATATGTTCGACAGCATGAATCTGGTGCTGCCAGATATCACTGGTGGGCTTGGGGTTTCTGCTGATGAGGCCAGCTGGCTACTCACTCTTTACAGTTGCTCCCTGTTCTTAGGAGTACCTGTATCAATATGGATGGCACGTTATTTTGGTTACAAGCGCTTTCTTATTTCCTCCGTGCTTCTATTTGCCATTTCCACTATTGGATGCATGATGTCGCCCAACTTAAATGTCATGTTAGTATGGCGATCTATTCAAGGTTTGGCTGGTGCTGGGCTTACTGTATGGTGGCGTGCAGCAGTTTACGTGCTCTTACCCAAATCCGAGCGCAGCACTTCACTCATGCGCATCTCTACAGGACTTTTTCTTTCAAGCGCATTAGGACTTGTCTTGAGTGGCATACTTACGGATCAATTTCACTGGCGACTTATTTTTGTCCCACCCATCATCTATGCAGCTGGAGCGATTTGGGTTTTATCAAAGTATTTTCCTGACACACAGGAAGAATATGAATCACATACATCAGACAGTGATATAGCAGGAATTATTTTACTGGCCATTTCACTTATCAGTTTACAAATTCTTTTAAATCGTGGTCATATTGATGACTGGTTTGGCTCGCCGTACATACGCATATTAGGTTGTATTAGTACCATTACCATGATTTTTTTTATTTTTTGGCAATCCAGTAAACACAATGCACATCCACTACTGAAACTGGAATTACTGCGCAATAGACATGTTATATCAGCAGCACTCATTGGAATATTCACAGGCATGATTCTCTCGGGAAGTTTGTTTGTAATTCCTCAATTTTTACGTACTATTAATTCCAGTACGCACAGCGCCACACAGACGGGACAGATTATGTGTATTTATGCATTGGCAAGCGCTGTAATGCGACCTATTTCACCGGTGATTATCCCCAGGCTGGGTCAACGCAAGGTGCTTGTTCTTGCTCTAAGTATACTCATTACAGCCATGTTGTTATTACACTATGATTTAACGACAACAACACCCAATAATTATTTTATCTTGCCATTAATTCTTTATGGATTCTGTCTGGCCCTGCTTCTTCCCGCTGTTGGCAGTGGTACCGTCGCACGCATTGGTAAAAATGAACTGTTGGATGGTGTTTCGTTGTACATGACCTTCAGGCAATTTGGTGCTTCTCTTGGTGTTGCTCTGCTAACCATCCTTCTTGAACGACGCTCGAGCTTTCACTCATCAAGACTCTTTGAAAATTTAAACAGAGGGAATGAAGTAACCCGAAATTGGCTTCATGACGTTTCAAACACCCTTTTTTCACGCAGTGGAACCTCTTTTATCGAAGCACAACGTATGGGAGTAAAGCAATTGGCAAATTTTGGTAAACAACAAGTCTCAACACTGAGTTATGCGGATGCTTTTTTATTTATGGCATTAGTTGGTTTTGCTGCCTTATGCCTTATTCCAATTATTCCACCAACACCGCCTACAGCGAAAAAATAATATGCTAAAGATCATCGAAACTTTTTTATCTCGCCCTACAGCCTTTAAATTATCAGGTATGGTTATATTAGGTAGCATTATTGCCTTCATTTTTTATTTGATGTTATCTGCTCTAATGCATGTCTATACTGACGACGCCACCATTGAAGCTCATATCATTTCAGTCATGCCTAAAGTTTCAGGCTATGTCACAGAACTGTATATTGACGATAACAGTCCGGTTAATAAAGACTCATTGTTGGTTCAGATTGATGTAAGAGATTACAAGATAAAGGTTGATGTGGCACGAGCAGGATTGGATGTGGCTAAAAGCAAACTTGCAGAAGCACAGGCACAACTTGCGGTATCCGAAGCAGAAGCAATGCAAAGTGCAGCAGAAGCTAAGATAGCAATAGCCAATTATAAGCTTGCTCAGGATAACTTTCGTCGCGTACGGAACGTCAGTGATGTACGAGCCGTATCACGTGAACGTTTTGATACAACAAATACGGCAGTTAAATCAGGCGATGCCGCGGTACAAGCGGCCAAAATGAAGGCAAAAGCAACAGAAGCACAATTTCAGCTGGCTAAGGTACAAATGAAAACCATGCAAGCTGCAGTGTTGCAAGCACAAGCCATACTGGCTCAAGCAGAATTAAATCTTGCTTATACTCATATTACTGCAACAGAAACAGGTACCGTGGCTCATAAGACCGTTGAAGCGGGCAATTATGCCGAGCCTGGACAGTTACTCTTCTATATTGTTCCAAAACACCCTTATGTGATTGCCAATTATAAGGAAACACAAATTAGCTGTATTAAACCAGGCAAACCAGCAACCATTCACGTCGATGCATTCTCCAGTCGTAAGTTACATGGCCATGTAGACAGTATTCAGCAAGGAAGTGGTTCACGTTTTGCCTTATTACCCCCGGAAAATGCTACTGGAAATTTCGTCAAGGTAATACAAAGACTGCCTGTCAAAATAGTATTTGACGAGCCTGATGATGCACTTTTGGGACTGGCACCGGGTATGTCGGTGGAAGTAACCATACCATGTCATTGACCTGGTCTAGGGAATAAACAATGGCATACAAATATGAAGGTATCATAGCGCTAGCCATTCTATCGCTAACTGCATGTAAGATGGTGGGACCGAATTTTCATCCACCAGCTCAGCCATTGCCTAAGCAATTTGAGCGGCAAAAAGAAATGAAAGCAGCGAGCACTGCTAATAGATTGTGGTGGAAACAACTGAAAGATCCCATAATGGATAAGCTGATTGAACAAGCGCTCACAAATAGCCCGCAGATTGCAGAAGCTAAAGCACGTGTACTGGAGGCTAGAGCAATCCGAGGTATTGTCAAAGCAGATTTCTACCCACAATTAAGTGGGCAATCTTTTTACAATAGAAATCATGGCAGTAAAAATGTGCCTGTTGGTGTTCCTCCTGGCGGATTAGGGCTGGATATTAACAGCAATGTCTGGATGCTTGGTTTTGATGCGAATTGGGAACTTGATATTTTTGGTGGTACACGCCGAGCCGTTGAATCAACAAATGCATCACTTGCAGCTGCTGTTGAAACACAACGCGACGTCGTCATCACGCTGATTGCTGAAATTGCACGTAATTATGTAGAGCTGAGGAATACTCAACGCCATTTGGCGATTGCAAAACAGTTGTTGGCTATTCGTGGTGATACTCTGAAGCTAACCCAATCACAATTTAATAGTGGGCTTGCAAACAGTCTGGATGTCACCCGTGCTCAAGCCAATCTATCTGACAACAAAGCTGAGATCCCCTTAATTGAAGCAAACATGTATAAGGCTATTTATCGTATTGCTGTTCTTACTGGTGCTGTTCCGGAAGCACTAACACCCATGTTGATGACGCGTGGACCGGTTCCTGATGCGAATATTGGCATTCCGACCACACTACCTTCCGACTTGCTTAAACGCCGTCCAGATATTCGCGCTGCAGAACAACGTATCAGAGCTGCAAATGCACGCATTGGTTTGGCTGAAGCTGATTTATACCCACATTTTTCTCTTACTGGACTTACAGGTTTAGAAACTCTAAATATTAACTCTCTTTTTAATATTAATAGTGGGTATTATTCGGTAGGACCTGCCGTCACATGGCTTATTTTTGATGCAGGTAAGGTACGCGCTCGTATGTTAGCTGAATATGCACGTACGGATGCCACAGCAGCTCAATACCGAAAAATTATATTGGATGCCTTACAGGAAGTGGAAGGATCTCTTGTCTCTTATGCCCAAAGCAAGATAGCAACTCAGTCCCTGGTAAATGAAGTTACCGCAAATCGGAAAGCGTATTACCTGGCAAAACGATTATATGAAAAAGGCTTGGAAGATTTCTTGACTGTACTTGAAGCTGAGCGATCCTTACAAGAGTCAGAGAATAAACGCACCGATGCCAATCGCGATACAGCAATAGCATTAATTGGCTTATATAAGGCTCTGGGTGGCGGATGGGATGCGCTTCCCGTGTTACGTTCTTAAACGAAACGATCGGGGCTTTAAGGCCTGTCGATAATTCGCTAGAATGAATGTTCACTCATTGATTTTCGAGCACCGCAACGCAGCATACAAAAAGGATATGAATATGGCACTATCAGCTAGCATAATCAACTTTGGATATCTTGCCTCTCGGCTATGTCTGTCTGCTGTCTTTATCTATAGCGCTGTCGACAAACTAGGTCACTGGCGTGAAGGTGTAGACGAAGTAACCATGCTAAAGTTACCTCTTCCAGCCGTTTTTGTTGCCTTAACGATTCTAATTCAGTTTACTGGCGGATCGGCGGTAGCATGTGGCGTTATTGTGATGCCAGCCGCACTACTTCTCGCAACTTTCACGGTGATAGCAACACTAGTTGGACATCGCTTCTGGCTGCTACACGGCATTAGTGCTCGACGGGAATTGACCACAAGCCTAGAGCATCTGGCGATCGTCGGAGGATTATGCATGCTTGCATTACATTCCCTAACAATTCATCCATGAAGGAGCAAAAATGAGTGATTTAATCAAAGCATCTCAGATTATGAATTCTAGAGATTGTCTTGCTTCTCCAGATGCCATTCACCAACAAATAAAAACCAGAAATGCAACCATTGGAGATAATTTAACCATACGTCGCGCTTTGCCTCATCGTGATAGAAAAACAATCGGTGCCTGGTGTTTCCTGGATCATATGGGGCCGCTAGCTTTGAATAATAATCAAGGACTTGATATTGGACCGCATCCTCATATTGGTTTACAAACGTTTACCTGGTCAATAGCTGGTGAAATACTTCATAGGGACAGTTTGGGATCACAACAAGTGATTAAATCGGGTCAAGTCAATTTAATGACCGCTGGAAAAGGTATTTCTCATTCAGAAGAATCACTTCCTGTTGGTGATATTCTACATGGTGTACAACTATGGATTGCCCTGCCTGAAACAGTAAGACATATGGAACCTAATTTTATTCATTACCCTTCCATACCAACGGTGACTTTAGACGGTTTACAAATCAATTTATTAGTAGGTGAATTTTTAAATATTCGCTCACCAGTACAGGTATATTCACCTTTGGTCGGAATTGAGGTGAATGCACTCAAAAATACTTCTAACGTATTACCCCTAAATCCCAAGTTCGAATACGGTATTTTACCATTGAAAGGTGCTATTGAAGTAAATAATGAGACTTTCGGCGAAGATACGCTCTTATATTTAAGTTGTGGCCATTCATCTCTACCCATTAGAACCTCAGAAGGAGCAAAAGTATTAATTATTGGTGGAGAACCATTTAATGAAGACATTCTAATTTGGTGGAATTTTGTTGCACGTACAAAAGCAGAATTAGTACAAGCAACAAATTCATGGAATGAGCACAAGCAATTTGGTGAAGTTAAAGGTTATTCGGGTGATAGATTAACTGCACCGAAATTACTCTAAAAAAGACGCCCCTATATTTCAGGTCTTCGTACGGGACAAAAAATATTTGTAATTTCTTTAACGCGACAATGATGAGGATTATCGATCTATACTGCGCGCGGTCACAATCTGCGGTTTTTAGTTGACGTTGACTTTGTACACAGTTTGAACCCGTTCGTGGTGAGGAGGCGCACTCGCCGATCCATCTAATAACAATGAACTTCGCTGCGCCGTCTCGAACCTTTCACGCCGTATATCATATTCGAACTGCCCTAAAAATAGACCCTATAAACCCAAAACAAGTTATGACTCCGTTGATTTAGTA
>JBIODT010000094.1:0-8939 GCA_044445305.1 Legionellales bacterium
ATCCGATAGAAACCGACACCGAATTGCCTCATAAAATCAACATATGCAAATTTATGCTATATTTATATAAAGATTGAGCATTTTAGAGATTTTTATGCCTAACTATAATCCTAGTCTCCATAAAGTAAAGGTTAACACCTGGGGGACAAAAGACAAAACCAGTAATGGATTAGATAATTTCATAGAACAAGAGTTATTCGGTGGAAATGTAGGGCATGCTTCAATTGAAATGACACTACCAATAACCGAGGAAACGAAACAGTGGATTGAGACGTATTGTATGGAACAAACGTTCCAAAAATACAAGGCAACCTTACCACTCCGAACACAACAAACATTAACCTTTAAACAATATATGAAAAATGCGACGGAAAGGATTCCCGTTCAACTTATAGAAACTTCTAGCACTCTTGCGCATTATAATAATGATGGCCAGTTGGAAAAAACCAATGAGATGGCCTCTAAAACCTCATATTATAAAATTGATTTTAGTTTCTTGCCCACCGAAGGAGGTAATTTTTACCTTTCCACTATAGAAAAAGATATGATATATGAGCGAAAAGGTCACCATTTTGAATATTCCGAAAGTGCAAAAGAATATTTCCAACCAGAAGAAAGAATGCATAGAGGAGCAATTGGCTCCCAACTCATGACTTATGCTCCGGCCGCTATAGTCCATAAAAGAAATATGAGTGACGATAAGTTTGCAAGAATCGGGCTTGCAGTAGAGTTACAAAAAGTAACTGAATTATTGGCAGCAGAGAAGATCTTAATGGGTAAGGTGGAAGCATTAAAAACTCCAAAAATTGATGGCAGCCTTAGTTTAATTTGTAAGAATATGGGTTTAAAGACCAGTCTATTAATCAAAGAATTCATGAAAGCCAATCCTGTTAACAAGGGCGAACGGGTTGATATGGATAAATTTAAAAAATTCTTCATTCAAAAAGCAACAGAACATGTTTCTGACTTAAAAGGGAAAAAAACAACTTTAGCTAAAGTTATCAAGGACATAGATGACGTTTTAGACGAAAGGGATTATGTCGCACGCGGCATTCCTCCCGATAATACAGTGGACTTACCCTTTGTTACTGAATCAAATAGGGGATTAAATCCGGAAGCCATGTTGAAAAAAATGAAAGAATTAACGGAACCCGGTGCTCCTGAGTTTAATTTACATACGAAAAATTGCTCTAAAACAAGCACCGCAATTCTGAAAGCTGGTGCCGAGCATGATCCATTATTAGCACATACAATAGGTGAAGAGGCCTTAGGTTTTGTAGGCACACCTCAGCAAGTAAGAGGAAATACTCAAAGGGCCAGAGAAGTTATCGTTACAGACAAACAAAACACTTTATTAACGCGCATAGCAAATAGCGACATGCTAAATCAAGCAATGGGAGGATTCATAGCTGAATACATGAAAGACGAGCTTACAATAGGCCAAAAATTTAGGGCTATAGCGGGAATGATTGGTATAGGGGTTTTAAAAGTGCCCGAAGCTCTGGTTCGTGCAGTTATAAATCCTTCACAATCAATGAGTGACTTAGCCAGTGGGGTTAGGACTTTCTTTAAAAATGCCAATTCTCTTCCTTTGAAAATAGGTATTGGGGTATTAAGTGTCATCCCTATGGTGGCTCTAGCGCCTTTTGCTCTAATTGAGAAAAGTATTCAAGCAATTGCGATTCCATTTAAGGCGTTAGCTAATTGGATAAGTAAAGAAACACCACCCCATGAACTTAATGACCAAATTACATCACCCCTCGTTTCCGAACATGAAGAAGATGGGTCTAAAAATGCAACTTATCGTAGTACCATGGCAAGATTAGTGAATGCCCAAGTAGCAAAAAACATACGGGAAAATACGGTTGAAACTGCCGCAAAAAAAACCAGTGCTGTTGATATCTTAACTCAATTTGAAACCGACCTAAAAAACAATCCAGATAAGGTAGTTACGCTAAGTGCAAAAGATTTTGCTACGCTAAATAGGTATGTGCAAGAAAAAAATGCCCCTGATTTAACCGCTCGATTCCAAGCCTGTTGTAAAGACTCCCTGACGCGAGCGAATAAATTATCGCCTCATAAACCATCAGAGGTGGATAAAATTGTTAACGAGGTTTCAACATTGCGTACCAGAACTTTGGCAAAAATTGAGCAATTAGAGGTTGACGAGCCAGAAGAGGTTGACGAACCGGAGGAAGACCTCTTTTCAAAAAATGATGCTGTTGCACCAACTAAAGTGGTCCCAAAGTCTACACTCGCGTTTCAACAAAGATATGAAAACTTGAAACTGAGCACTGCATCTGAGGCTGCGGGTTCTAATGACGAACAAGACGGAAATACCAACACCCTGGCTTGAATAAATCCATACACACCGAATCCATGACAAACGAGTTACAACATCTGTTGCTGTGCCTTAGCAATCGCCTTATGAATGGCCTGTGCTTCTTCTGAGCCTGGAGGCGCTAATTTTAAAAGGCGCTGCCAATAGGTTATTGCCTCTTCATAAGCATGTCTCTCAAAAGCATCCATAGCCAACATGGCTAAGGCATCGGCTTGCTGGGGATTTTTAGTCAATAATTGCGTGAATGCTGTTCTAATTTCTGGCGTAAATTTCTGATGGTTCATTTGCCATAAACTGTGGGTATAATTAACTGTGTATTGTTCGTCCTCGGGCTGAAGCTGATGGGCTTTGGCAAAAGCTTTGAACGCATGTTGAGGGTCATTTTGACTTAAATACAAACGCCCCAAAAGGTACCAACCTTTGGCACTTTTCGCAGAGTCATCTAATTTAGCTCTTAATTTATCAATCAGTTCCTGTGGGTTTTTTATTGAGTGAAGCATCTGTTGTGCTAAGGCTTGGGATTTATTTTGCACAATATAGTGACGCCATTGAACAAAACCACCCCAGAAGAAATAACCACCCGCAACCAATACATAAATAGCCAGCATCAAGCACCAACTAAATAAAACATGACGCCTAAGCGGATAGACCAGTAGCAAACCCGCCACCAAGCTAAATACTATTAACACACCAACCAACCACCATTCACTCATAAGACTTCTGCTTAAAACATGTTCGCCAAAATAATAAAAATCCCAATATTAAAAATAACAAGGGACCAAACCACAATAAAAGAGTCACTGCCTTCACTGGTGGTTTAAATAAAATAAAGTCACCGTAACGTGAAGTAAGGTAGTCTTTTATTTCAGTATCACTTTTGCCCTCTTTTACCATCTGATAAACCTGCAGGCGCAAATCTTTAGCAAGGGCCGCATTAGAGTCGGCTAGATCTTGATTTTGACAGACCAAACAACGCAGCTCTTTTAATAAATAATTAAATTGTACTTCTTTTTTAACGCTGTCTAGTGTGTAACTGCTGCTTGCATGAATTTGCGCCATAAAAATCAACATAATGAAACTCAAAAAAACAAGAGCAAATCGTCTCATGCAGCCTGCTCCAATTTTTTCATCAAAGGCGCAATAGTATGCAACCAGATCTCTTGATTCAACACACCAACATGCCGATAACGTATCATCCCTTGTTTATCAAGAACAAAAGTTTCCGGCGCGCCATAAACACCTAGGTCAATAGCAACCTTACCTGCTGTATCCTGACCAATTAATTTATAAGGATTACCCCATTGTTCCAGCCAACGTAATGCATCTTCTGCTTTGTCTTTATAATTCAAACCATAAATAGGCACCCCATCGCGTGCCAGCTGCATTAAAAAAACTTGCTCTTCAACACAGGCCTCACACCAACTGGCCCAGATGTTTAATAATACAACCTGCTGGTTTAGATTTTTGGGGCTGAAATCCTCTTGGGGATTTTGCAACTGCGGCACCTTAAATTGAGCTATGTTTTTACCTATTTGTACTGAGGGTAAATGGTGTGGATCTAAAGACAAACCGCGCCAAAGAAAAAAACTCAACAGTAAAAAAAAACCTACGGGGATCAAGCGCCAACCCATTTTATACCTGCTCATAAAGCCCTCTTGTACCGTCTGTCGGTCAATGCCAATACCCCACCCATAAACATCATAAAGCCACCAGCCCAGATCCAGCGCACAAAGGGTTTATAATAAAGACGCACCGACCAGGAACCACCACCTAAAGATTCACCCAAAGCCACATAGATGTCTCTAAAAGGCGTAACGTCTATTGCTGATTCCGTCATGGCCATTTGACCGACGACATAAAGTCTTTTTTCAGGATAAATCAATTTAACCTTATCCTGATAACTGATGCTAAATTGTGCTTTGGTACCTTTATAATTGGGACCAATCAAAGGGGATTGACTGACAAACTCAATGCTGTAACCAAGCAAGTCTACTTTTTTACCAGGCTCCATTTGCACATCATCCTGAACACCATAAGCACTGGAAATAACAATACCCAGCACTGTTGCAGCCACACCACAATGCGCAACAACCATCCCCCAATAGGCTTGTCCAACACGAAGAAAACCCCGCTCATTCATTCTTTTATAAAGTGCCGCCCCAGTGCTTAAAACAACCCAAGTTGCCAATATCAAGCCCAATAAAACAGAAGCATTGAATTCACGGGCGGTACCGAATAACAAAACACAGGGGACTAGTAGACTGAGCAAAGCCATCCAATTAAGTCTTTTAACCAGCGAGTGCCAATTGTCACTGCGCCATTTTAAATGGATGCCTATCCCCATTAACAACAACAAAGGAATCATTAAAGGAACAAACACCGCATTAAAATAAGGGGCACCTACTGACAATTTCCCCAGGCCCAAGCCATCAACTAATAGCGGATAGACCGTTCCCATTAAAACAGTCAGCATGATGACAACTAAAAACACATTATTTAATAAAAGCGCTACTTCCCGTGATAAAAAATGCGGTGGCGTCTCTGTTTGTACTGATTGCGATCTAAAGAGAAACAGCACTAAAGAACCACCAATGACTGTCAATAAAAATCCTAAAATATAAAAACCACGCTGTGGATCTACAGCAAAAGCGTGCACTGAAGTTAACACACCGGAACGAACTAAAAAGGTTCCAATTAAGCTCAAAGAAAATGCCGTAATGGCCAGTAAGACTGTCCAGGCTTTAAATTGCTGACGCTGCTCAGTAACGGCTAATGAATGTAATAAAGCAGTACCAACCAGCCAAGGCATAAAGGAAGCATTCTCTACCGGGTCCCAAAACCACCACCCTCCCCAACCCAATTCTCTATACGCCCACCAACTCCCAAGAGTAATACCGACAGTCAAACAACACCAGGCAGCCAAAGTCCAAGGCCTTATCCATTTAGACCAACTGGCTTCTACTTTTCCCGACCACAAGGCCGCAATGGCAAAGGCAAAAGCAACCGAAAAACCAACGTAACCCATATAAAGCATGGGTGGATGAAATAAAAACCCCAAATCTTGTAATAAAGGATTCAAGTCGCGACCTTGGGTATTTAGCACTTGAAATTGGCGTAAAAAAGGATTGGACGTGGTCAATAAAAACAAAATGAAGCCTATGCTTAACCAGCCCAAAACCACTAAGACTCTGGTGCGCATTTCCCTGTCCAGACTTGAACTGAGAAAGCCAACCAAAAACATCCAAAAGCTTAAAATGGCAACCCACAACAGCATTGATCCCTCATGCCCTCCCCAGACAGCACACAATTTATAAAACCACGGTAATAACAGACTGGAATTACTCACAACATACCGTACTGAAAAATCATCCAGTAAAAAACAGGCGGTTAAACAAGCATAGGCTAAAGCCACAAAGACAAACTGCAGTACCACATAAAATCGCGCTGAATCCATTAAATCGATGCGTTTTAATTGCAGGCCTGCCATAGGAATGATGGCCAACATCACCGAGGCCATTAATGCAAAAATTAAAGCGAAAAGCCCCAGCTCAGCCGTCATAAATTCACCTTTTTAGCCAAAGTCGCTTTCACTTCTGGAGGCATATAATTTGCGTCATGTTTTGCCAATACCTGTGAGGCATGGATAGAGTGGTTATCAGTAACCTCACCAGCAACAACGATCCCTTGCGCCTCTCTGAAAAGATCAGGCAGGATCCCAGTAAAAAAAACCGTGATGCTGTTATTAAAATCAGTAATTTTGAATTGAACTTCCAATCCTTTTTGCGCACGAATGATACTGCCTTTTTCAACCATGCCCCCTACGCGGATGGCATGATGCATTGGCGCCTGCCCCAAAACAACTTGGGTTGGTGTGTAAAAAAGACTGATATTTTGTCTTAAAGCATACAATACCAAGGCAGAAACACTGGCTAAAATAAAAACAACGAACAGGATCATCAGTAACTTTTTTTTGCGTGCAGGAAGCATAAACCTCAACTCTTAAACCATTGTTGCAATTTTTGATGGGTCCGTTTTTTTTGCCATTTGATGCCTAAAACATTCACCACTAACACCGTGCATACCAAACCATAGGCAGACCAAACATAAGTGGCATAACCACCCATTGCCAACCACTCAAGAAATTGATTCATTGATAACCCTCTTAACCCAAGATTGTCTTCGCTCCCTGAGCAAAACCTCAGAGCGCGCTTTTTCTAAAACAAACCACAAACAATAGCAACCAAAGCCAATGAGCGTCAGTAGCAAGGGGTACAACATACTGACATCAATTTTAGGCTTTGCAAAAACAGATAAAGTAGCGCCTTGATGCAAGGTATTCCACCAATAAACGGAATAATGAATAATGGGCAAATCAACCAAACCTACTAAAGTTAAAATAGCGATTAATTTATCCCCATCTTCCTTGTTTTTTACAGCGAAGTGAGTGGATAAAATGGCAGCATAAATGAGTAACAATACCAACTCAGAAGTCAAACGCGCATCCCAAACCCACCAAGCACCCCACATGGGTTTACCCCAAATGCCACCGGTGATTAAAGCAAGAAAAGCCATCCAAGCCCCTAATTGTGCAATGAGGCTCAAAAGCAAACCGGCCATTTTGATACGCCAAACCAAAAGCAATACAGCAAGAAATCCCATCCACGTATAAAGCGCCATGGATAAAAAAGCACTGGGGACATGGACATAGATAATACGATAAGCCTCGCCTTGTTGGTAATCAGGCGGCGCGAAAACCAATCCCCAAACCATACCCACAATCAAAAAAAACAGTGCGCTCACTGCCAGCCAAGGAATAAAACGCCCTGAAAACTGATAAAACAGTTTAGGCGATGCCAATTGATATAAGAATTTCCACATAGGAACTATTTGAGTCAAAAAAAGAAGGGATTTTAGCATGCATTGAAGTAATAATCTAATCAGCATGACTGATGCGCATCACCGCAGCAATGGCATAAGGTAAAAAGCCAACCGCGGTAATTGACATCGCTAATAATAAAGCCAAATAGCCGCTAATCGGTAACCCTTGCATGGCACAAGTTAAGGTACCACTACCAAAGACCAATAAGGGCAAGGTTAAGGGCAATAAAATCAGCGCCATCAAAGCACCACCCTGATCAACGCCCACACCAAAAGCAGCAGCTAAGGCGCATAAAAATAATAAAGCAGGGGTCCCGCAAATAAGGCTCAGCATCAGTATCCATGTTTCCCAAATGCCTAAAGAAAACAAGACTGCAACTACAGGACATAACACCAATAGTGGCAATAAATTGAAACACCAATGAGCCAACACTTTTGCAAAAACCAGCGCGGCCAATGACTGACCAGAAACCAACCATTGCTCAATGACGCCTTGTTCTTTATCTTGTTGAAAAAGACGCTCAGCTGACAGCAATAAAGACAACAACATTGCCATCCAAACCAGACCTGGAGCTATAGAACGCATTAATGAAAGCTCAGGTCGCAGTGTTAACGGGAACAGAAACAGCATCATGAAAAAAAACAAGCAAGAATTAACTAAAAATCTGATTTGCCGTACTTGAATCAACAACTCACGTCTGAATTGTTGTGCTACTAAAAAAAACCCAGAAGTCACAGCAGATACTCCTGATAATCAAGCGCATTTAAAGGTAAATCTTGGTGTGAGGTCAGTATGATAGCCCCTCCCCGCTTCCGATGCCTATCCAGCTGTGCCATCAGTGTCAAGATGGCACTGTCATCCAACGCCACCAACGGCTCATCTAACAACCACAAGGGTGATTGAGACATCCACAAGCGTAATAAGCCAACTTGTTTCCTTTGTCCTGCCGATAACAGACCACAGAGCTTATCAAGATGCGCTTCCAATTTAAAAACAGCAGCGAGTTCGAGTAGATCTTGATGCTTGGCGCTGTAGTTCAGATCAAACAGACAATTTTCTCTTACGGTTAAATGCAGATTGACACCTGATTTGTGACCCACAAAACATATTTTTTTTTGATATTCGACTGTATTTTGAATGATGGATTGACCCAAAAACTGAATTTCCCCCGAAGAAGGGGCATAAAGTCCTGCAATTAATTTAAGCAAAGTTGTTTTTCCAGTACCATTTGCCCCTCGCAAATGCAACAAGCCCCCTACTGGCACATGAAAATTAATTTTTCTTAATAAAGACTGATCTTGGTGATCAAATTCAAGTTTTATAACATTGAGCATAAAGTGATCTAGTTACTGTAAAATAAGTGAGATTGGTCTGTGGAATTTTATCTCAAACCCTCAATTAATTCAACGGAGCTATTATGATTGCAGCAATTCTCAATATAGAGTACCTAAATTACACAGATAAAATTAAGTTTGCCTAATAGCTCAAATGCACGTCATTGCGAGCGATAGCGAAGCAATCCAGAGGTTCGAAGTACGACACCAGATTGCTTCTCTATCGCTCGCAATGACGTGCATTTGAGTATTTAGGTATATGAAAAACCTATTGTGTAATTTATATGCTTCATATTGAGAATTGCTATTATGATTAGCGTAGCCTTGATGCAGCGCTAGCGTAATCAAGGTTTACATCCAGCGCATAAGAAATACCTTGATTACG
>JBIODT010000095.1:0-8934 GCA_044445305.1 Legionellales bacterium
CGTGAATGGTTCGAGACGGCGCAGCGAAGTTCATTGTTATTTGCTGGATCGGCGAGTGCGCCTCCTCACCACGAACGGGTTCAAACTGTGTACAAAGTCAAAGTCAAAGTCAAAGTCAACTAAAAACCGCAGATTGTGACCGCGCGCAGCAATAACAGAATTACACCCAAATTATTTTTTGCCCCATACGAAGGTTTTTTTCATACGGCTATAGCTTCTCATCAGGCTGTATGACCAATTGCTCTTGCTCAGAGCCAGGGCTTAATTCCTCACCAAGCCGTACTTCCAAACTAACATTGTTTTTAGAATCAGCGTAGTTAATCGCATTTTCTTTGGTTATTTTACCTTCCTTATATAATTTCAACAAAGCCTTATCAAAAGTTTGCATGCCTTGCTCCGTACTCCTTGTCATGACTTCCTTAATCTCATCAATTTTCCCTTTTTCAATTAAATCAGAAACATAAGGTGAATTCAGTAAAATTTCGACTGCAGGTATGCGCTGATTGTTAATGCCTGGGATTAAACGTAAAGAAATAATTGCGCGTAAATTAAGTGACAAATCCATTAAAACTTGTTGCTTGGCCTCTTCAGGAAAGAAATTGACTATCCGGTCTAAAGTTTGACTCGCATTGTTTGCATGCAAGGTTGAAATACATAAATGTCCTGTTTCAGCATAAGCAATGGCATGCTTCATGGCACTGCATTCACGAATTTCGCCGATTAAAATGACATCAGGTGCTTCGCGCAGCGCATTTTTCAAGGCATTATCATAACTGAAAGTGTCAATACCTATTTCACGTTGATCTACTATGGATTTTTTATGTTGGTGTAGGTACTCTATAGGATCTTCTATGGTTAAAATATGGCCATGATGATTTTGATTGCGATAATCAATCATGGACGCTAAAGTGGTTGATTTCCCGGAGCCGGTTGAGCCCACCACCAAAACCAAGCCACGCAATTCCATCACTATGGACTTTAGCAAAAGTGGCAGCTGCAAAGCTTCAATAGAAGGAATTTCCCCCTTGATAAAGCGCACGACCATGGCCATTTCGCCACGTTGCCTGAATACATTAACCCTAAAACGCCCTACTCCGTTTACAGCAATAGCCATATTAAGTTCCATGGTTGCCTGGAACTCTTGTTGTTGCGCATCATTAGTAATGGACAAAAAAAGCTCGGCCATTTGCTGAGAAACAATAGGAGCTTGTCCTATAGCTGAGGTGCTGCCTTCTATTTTAATATTGGGTGGTGCACCCACACTAAAAAACAAATCCGAAGCACCTTTCTCAGCCATCAATCTAAAAAAAGGAGTCACATCCATAAACAATCACACGGGTTGTATTGCTGTGATTTAAGTTTAGCTTATAAAATCACATCTTCTCTAAAACTTCACGTAAATATTTAACTGGCTCTATAATCAGGTCTGAATTCTGCTGCTTAGGCGCATTGGCAAAAGGAACAATGGCCCGCTTAAAACCATGTTTTACCGCTTCTTTGATACGCTCCTGCCCACTTTGTACTGGCCTGATTTCTCCGGCCAAACCCACTTCACCAAACACTATGGTTTCACTGTCAAAAACCCGATTACGCAGACTAGAAACAACCGCTACTAACAAAGCCAAATCACTGCCCGTCTCGGTAACTTTAACCCCACCCACTACATTAATAAAAATATCTTGATCATAAGTAACAATACCACCATGGCGGTGAAGTACCGCCAGCAATATGGCCAAACGGTTGTGTTCAAGACCGACAGTAACGCGCCTGGCTTGTTGCCCATGTGCCTCATCGACTAAGGCCTGGACCTCAACCAACATAGACCGAGTACCCTCCCAAGTCACCATTACGGCACTTCCAGGGGTAGGCTCCGGTTGACGCGATAAAAAAAGTGCTGACGGGTTGGCTACTTCCTTTAATCCTTTATCGGTCATGGCAAACACACCCAATTCATTGACTGCACCAAAGCGGTTTTTAATCGCTCGAATGACCCTAAAACGACTGTCACTTTGACCTTCAAAATAAAGCACACAATCAACCATATGCTCCAAAACACGCGGTCCAGCTAAAGCCCCCTCTTTAGTCACATGCCCCACCAAAAACACTGCAGTTTGAGTCGATTTAGCAAAGCGAACTAATTGTGCTGCGGCCTCACGCACCTGGCTTACGCCGCCTGGTGCAGAATTAATGGTGTCCGTAAAAATAGTTTGCACGGAATCAACCACGATGATTCTGGGTTTTTCCTTTTGCGCATGCGCAATAATGGTTTCTACTTGCGTCTCGGTTAACAACCTCAGACCGGTCAAGGGCAAACCCAATCGTTTGGCACGCATGGCAACTTGCTGTAACGATTCCTCACCAGTGACATACAACACGGTTTCTTGCAAGGACAGATGAGCCAAGGCTTGTAATAACAAGGTAGATTTACCAATACCAGGATCACCACCAATTAACACCACTGAGCCATGAACCAAGCCCCCACCCAAAACCCGATTCAACTCCGACAAGCCGCAGTCCATTCGCACCTCCTTGTCCATTACCACATCTTCAACTGCAGTGATAATAGAACTCTGATTGGCCCACTGACTGCTACGTGCATTTCGATTAACAGGCACCACACCTTCTTCAACAATGGCATTCCAGGAACCACACTGCGTGCAGTGACCAGCCCATTGTTTAAAAGTAGCCGCACACTGGTTACATACAAAATGGGTTTTTGTCTTCATAGCTCTGACCTTTATGACTGAAAAAACACAGTGTACACGAAGTGCATGGGCATGTTGAGAGGGCATTGTCTGTTGACAAAAATACATCCACTATGATACATTTAATGGCATTGGCGGTTCTTAAAAAATAACTGCTCACTCCATGCCTACGTCCCGAGGACAAGCCTCGGGACGTAGGCATGGAGTGAGCAGTTACCTTAAAAACATACTTTGAGGAATACAGGCTATGGCAATGATTACTGTGTTAACACATGTGGTAGGGCATACAAAAGGCGATTTTTTTGCTGGAAAAAAATTAATTGGCCATCTGTTAACACTAGGACACAGTGTCGAATGGATTTTGAAAATTGATGCGCCTGCAGCCGTGTTGCCATTACCAATCGGCGCTTTAGCTGAGTCGGCTCATTTTAATTATTACTATGTTGCTTCCAGCTCAGCCAATATGAGTATTCTCTCAAATGCTGATAAGTTGGCTCAAAGAGATTATTTTATTGTTTTTCCAACAATAACAACCATGAGCCCCTCAGAATTCAACGAACTAAAGCATCAAGGCGTCAACGTTAAATTAGTCGGAGAGTATGGTCAGAATCAAAGTTATTTTGCAAATACCTTCTTTCGCGATATTATTCGTGCCTTAAGGAAATACCAACTACATCATTATTTTACAGGGGTTACAAGTAATGTTGGAACACAATACCTCCCTTCAGTTATTCAAGTCCGTTTCGTGAATAAATACGAATTTGATAATGAGCCACGCATTTTTCTTAACGATTATTTTCCATTTCTCATTCAGACACAAAATAGAACCCATACTGCTATTTATGGCATAGATAAGCATGGCTTACCAAAAAGAACCGATCTTAACGCAGCAGATGCAGCTCTTTATGCTAATTTTTCCTATATACATTCGACCTGCGGCAGTGTGTCGCTGACGCCCAAAATAACAACCCACTTAGACTCCAGTCAAACACATAGCCAACAAGAGCTGGGTATGTTTATTGAGCCCATTGCCGATGCTCCAAATGATGCAATGGCTTTGTTTTTTGTTGCAGAAAAAGACCAGCCCTTTATTAAAATGCTATTAGACAAACCCCTTGATGCTGAAATAAGCCCTCAGGACATTATCGACTACAATCAATCTACATCTACTTTTTTTGCATATACCAATACCGACACCGATATCTTAATTTATAAAGATGGCGAGGAGGCTCTGGCACAACATGACCACCAACTGGCCGCTTATTGCGCTTTGGGTGTTTGTCGTATACTAAAATCACAGCCTGAACGAAAAAAAATTGATTTAATTGCCAGACACACAGAGCAATCCAAAAATTTATTGATGCAAGCATTAAAAGAATACGCAGTTGATTTAAATGAAGTGGTATTACGGTTATTTAATCCCTTTCCCTTGGCACACGAAACCATGCAAGCTTTTTTCAAAAAGGCAAAAGTTGATCAACAACCTGTTTTAATTACAGGAGATCAATCGTTAACGGAAGTCATTAATATCGGAGCACCTTTTATCTATCAAATTTGTCATTGGAAAAAACCACTGGCGCAGAGCCTGTTGTCTTTTTGTGAGTCACTACGGTTTTATGAGTTACATGATTTTTTGTCGCATTCTTTTGCCGGCGACGTGAACTGTTTGGATGGTTATGAGTCATTGACTGCGAATCTTTATAAACTTTTAAGCTTGATAGATAACCCAAAGTTATATGAGCAATATGGCGCACTTCGATACCACATGGCATCCATATATGAGCGCTTGCCTGGTATCGTGCTCGACAATCCTCAAGTAAAAAATAAAGAGGACATGCTCAAGCTTCACTTTAATGAGTGGGTATTATTTGATGAGCAGAAAGTACGCGAATTTCAAGAGCGGCGCGTTGCGCCAGTACCAGCATCAATGTATCTTGGAGTAATCACCAAACAACAAGTCCCATTGATAGCAAGGATAAAACCGGAAAAGCCAGCGATTTTTTCTTATAGTCCCCCACCTACCTGGTGGAAACTGAAACATCATTTTGCCGGATTTTCTATTACAAAAGAAGATGTTATGTCGACTATGGTCACATTAGAACAGGAACAGCAAGATGCCTTTGTAAAAAGCTATCCTGACAATGGCCTGCCTGGCATCAGCAAGGAAAGACTGCAACAAGAATTAGATGCTGCTGTCCTGGAGTGGCTTATTGTCGATGCCAAGCAGAATACAAAGTCATTTCAACGCTTGTACTTGCTGCAAAATGAATCCGGTCAGGAAGCCCTGATTCATGAGCTGTATAATTTTACACCGATTAACCACTATGGATTTGAGCTACTCCATCAAACAATGCACGCTTTCTTAAAACCCAACCACTATGCCTTGTTTCTCAAAAAAAGTATTAATTATGCATTGCCGTTGGGTGTTCAAACCTACACCTCTTTATTGAAAAATTTAGAACTTGCTGAACGAACAGCATTGATCAAAGAGTCGTTACAAGTACCATCTCCACAAATTATTTTTATCATGCAACAAGCACCGTGCACGATGTTAAGTCTGTTAGCAGAAGCCGACCGACCCTGGTTGATTGCAGTACTTCAGCTGCGAGAAAATACCGCTATGGTAACACCGGATATAACAGCACAACATGATGCCATCTGGAATAGTCTTGATGACAACCGTGTAACCATGGTCTTTCAAGACCACCATCAAAAAGACCATCGTATCTATAGGGGCGATTTTAACAGCATAGATCTTATGACAACAATGGCTGGCCCTTCCCATGCTTCCCAAAAAACGCTAATACGCGCTGCCAATTTTTTAGGAGCTTACATCAAAAAACAAGACTACTATTGGTTTAACGGACTAATAGCGACTGATAAACGGCTTCATGATGCTATCAAGTTTTTTATTACTGATATTGATGCAGGAAACATACAGGACCCACAAAGGATGCAAACCAAGTTGCGTTCTTTGTGTTGGGGGCTTCAGCCAACTGCCCCACTCGCGCAGCTCATCCAATATATTGAGCATAAATTATATGACAGTTACTGTCCTGTTGCGGTACCAGCACCTGCCCAAGCAAGCAGCAGCGGTTTTTTTTGCACCGAGGCATCCAAGCAACCAGATGTCATTAGGCCATCAGAACCGATGCGCGAATATTCGTGCGGGATCCAGTGATTTTCATGCATCTTGGCCCAATACGTATAAATATGGCATTTACAAGTATCTTGGGTATAATCACAATACTTGCATGAAGTTAAGACAAACCTTATGAAAAAAAACATCCACTTTGAACAATCAATAACCGAACTCGAAGAAATAGTCAAACAATTAGAAAAAGGCGAGTTAACTTTAGAGGACTCCCTGAAACAATTTGAGAAAGGAATAGGTCTTGCCAGAAGCTGCCAGAGTGTATTAAATCAAGCAGAGCAAAAAATAGAGCAGCTGACCGCATCGCAATTAAATACTGGCCTTGCTGCAGATGAGGCAACAAGTGATTAACAGTTACCTACAACGTCATGAACAATTCCTGGCACAAATTATTAACGACGGCCACATCCCCGCGCAGCAAATTCACCAAGCCACACATTATGCCTTGTTCCCCGGAGGAAAAAGAATTAGACCTATTTTGGTTTACTTAATAGGCGAATTAATCGATATTCCCCTCAATGTTCTGGATGTGATTGCTGCAGCCATAGAACTCACGCATTGTTACTCGCTGATCCACGATGATCTTCCAGCCATGGATAACGATGATCTACGTCGCGGTAAACCAAGCTGCCATAAAGCGTATGATGAAGCCACTGCCATTTTAGTAGGTGATGGCATGCAGGCCCTGGCCATTGAAGTTCTAATGACGCAACTACCCCCCTTGCTGCACTGCACACAAGTCGTTGCAATTACTCTAGAGCTGGTTAAAGCAAGTGGTATCAGTGGGATGGTTAGTGGGCAAAGTCTTGATTTAAGTGAGTTAGCGCAGTCTTCAATTACAGAAGATGCGTTAACAACAATTCACCATTTAAAAACAGGCCGGCTCATATCTGCTTGTATAGAAATGGTTTTAGCCGCACAAAAGGTCCTAACAGAACCCAAACAAGCAGCGCTTAGAACCTATGCCCAGCATATTGGTCTGGTCTTCCAGTTACAAGATGATTATTTAGATCACTACGCTCCAGCCAATCTGCTCGGGAAGGGGCGCTCTTCTGATGCTGCAAATAAAAAAACCACCTTTGCTACTTTTTTCTCCAAGGATGCCTTAGAAGAACAAATAGCAGGGCATTACCAAATTGCCTTTGATGCCCTACAGTTATTTGATAAAAAAGCGTTGGTCTTGACTGCCTTAACGGAACAATTGCAGGCACGCAGTGCCTTGGAAATTTAGGAGCAAGCTGCATGTAGCTTGCTCCTAAACCCCTATAATTTCACCTTAACTAATTTTGACACTGGAATCATGGTTTCAATGCCTTTATCCGTTTTTCTTTGCTCACCCTTCCAAGCGTGCCCATAAACCACCTCGTAAGTTAACGGATATTTGCCCTTCTCGGTGCGCATGGTTTCGTAGTTGTGCACGAATTTATTCCAGGAAGAGGTGCCTGTTAGACCTTGTTTGCGTTGTGGGTTAATGTTTTTCACCCCCTGGTTTTTTAAAGCACGGAGTAATTTAGGCAGCGTTTCATAATGCACCGACAAGACTTCCATATCTATTACTGGTTCTAAAAATTGTTCTGCCATAAGAAAATCACCAACATCATGCATGTCAACAAAGTCATTGACATGGGCATGCTCATCGACTGATGCCCAGGCTGCTTTTAATTCTTTGAAGGTATCAGGGCCTAAAGTCGTAAACATCAAACATCCATTCACATTCATCACCCGATTTAACTCACGAAAAACAGAGCCTAAAGGATTAGACCAATGAATAACCTGATTTGCAAAGACCAAATCAAACATGCCATTAGAAAAAGGCATGTTGTTCATATCCGCATTTATCAACGACCATTTGCAACGCCAGCTTTGCTTTTGTTTGGCCTGTACCAACATGGCATGAGCAAAATCCAGTCCAACTATTTGTGCTTTAGGGTACATCAAAGCCAATTGACGCGAAAAAGAACCTGGGCCACAACCCAAATCAAGAATACGCTTGGGTGCAATTTTCAAATACTGTAGCCGTTCAAACAAACGCGCGCCGATTTCCTGCTGTACTTTAGCGGCAGCGTCATACTCAGCGGCTTGCTTATTAAATGCCTTGCTAATTTCATTTTTGACAGTCATTATGATGTCCAAGGAAAAATCCAACCCATCCAACGCCCATGCGCCAGAAACTATTAAGTATAACACGAGCCATTCGTTTACCCTCTATATGCACACTGTGTAATCAAATTCACAATGGCTCACTGGCAATCTGCTCTTTTTGTATGGCCTTGCTAACGCCTTTAGGCCCGTCTTGTCAACATTGCGCCTACCCTTTGCCTGAAGCCCATCATTTAATTTGCGGCCGCTGCATAAAAAAACCACCGCATTTTGATCGTACCTTCATCTTCTATCAATTTGAGGAGCCCTTGCGTGGACTGTTACATCATTTTAAATACCATAAGGGACTTTATCTTGGCTCTTTATTAAGCCAACTGATGTGTCACGCGTTCCCAGAAAACACCATAAAACCTCAATGCCTGATACCCATGCCCATGCATCCTAAAAGACTCAGACAACGGGGTTTTAACCAGGCAGCGGTTTTAACCAAGCTATTGGCCAAGCAGCTGAATTTGCCATACAACCTCAGTCATTGTCAAAAAATAATCAATACCGAGCCCCAAGCCAGTCTTAATGGCGAACAAAGACAAAATAATTTACGTGGCGCCTTTCATATAAGGCCACTGCCCTACAAGCACGTGACACTCATTGATGACCTTTTAACGACGGGGAGCACTGCGAATGAATTGGCCAACAGCTTAAAAAAATCCGGCGTTGAACAGGTGGATGTTTGGTGTTGTGCGCGCGCAATTTATGACTAGTACAACGTTCACTGATTCTGTCTGGCGACATCTCATCCTGAACCCATCTTTGAGCGATGGAAGGCCTTAAATGGTTCTAGTGACGGAGACCCTTCTCCCGCTGGCGGGAGAAGGGTGTCCGTCACTAGAACCATTTAAGGCCTTCCATCGCTCAAAGTTGGGTTGAGGGTGAGATGTCGCCAGACAGAATCAGTGAACGTTGTACTAGTCATAA
>JBIODT010000096.1:0-8924 GCA_044445305.1 Legionellales bacterium
GTAAAAGAGAGGGAATATTAAAGTGTATCTTGGGAAGCGAAAAGCCCCAGTGTTCACCGAGGCATAGACGCCGACTGGGATTCCCCAATCCACTTAGCTAAAGTTAATTCAATTCATACAGAAAAGTCAAATACTACTTTGTAAATAAAACAATCAATTAGTTTGAATTACAGAGCTAAGACTTCTGCGGTTCATCTGCTATGAGAGTCTTAATTTCAGAGAACAGCTCTCCTACCTCAAGATTTAAACATTGAGCTATACGATACTAACTATGAAGAAATAGAACGACGAGCCAAGAAGAAACAGGAACGAATTGACAACGCTAAGATACACACCAACAGCTTTGCGAGCGCCGCGTTAGCTATCAGTAATCTACATGGTCGATTAGATTCAGGCGCAGCAATGGATAAGTCTCAACAGTGCCGAAAAAATAAACAAGGGTAATATTAGCGAGATAGAAGAGATGCTAATGACGCAAGCCAAAACGCTCGATTATTTATTCTACGACGCAATAAATAAACTGGTTAATCTCGACATGATTAATCAAATTGAAGTATTTACAACCATTGCCTTTCGCGCTCAAGCACAATCTAGAAAGACATTAGCGACACTAGCAGAAATAAAACATCCTAAACGCACTACATTTATACATAAACAGAACAATGCCATACAAGTTAATCATGCTGTAAAATCTTCTCCTGAAAAAAATAAAATTTCATCAGAAGTTGCAAACGAATTATTGGAGGTGAAAAATGAGCAACGGTTGGACACTCGAGCGGCGACTGCGCCAATCACAGATGATTCAGCAATGGAAGCCGTGGCAATCCGCCGGAGTAAAGACAACTGAAGGCAAAACCATCAGTAAAATGAATGCTTATAAACATGGTGCTCGCAGTGCTGATGTGAGAAACATGAGTAAGCAAATTACAGAGTACAAGCGTGCATTAAGCCAATTCATTGACAATAAATTTTGACAAAAAGGATAATCATTGCTATTGTGTACTTATGTGTACACAATATTAAAGGTTGCCATTATGAGTACGAATGTTTTAAAAGTCGGCATGCGAGAGTTTCGCGCACACTTGCCCCAATACCTATTAACGGCCGTGCCTGTTGCGATCACGCGCCATGGAGAAACGGTCGGCTATTATATTCCGACACGCCATCACGTAGAACAAGCTGAGCTAGATGCTTTAAAACAGGCAGCTATGACACTTGAAAAACTGCTTGTTTCTCATGGCGTAACAGAGGATGAGTTATTTCAAGAATTCCGTGCATTGAGAGAAGGAAAAGAATAATGTCATCCAGTATGCTGGTTTTGGATGCGAATATTCTGATTCGCGCGGTGCTCGGTAATCGAGTAAGAACGTTGCTTACAACATACGCTGGCGTTGTCGATTTTTTTACACCAGATGTTTGTATGGTAGATGCTCAAAAATATTTACCCATGCTTTTCGAAAAACGGTCACTTCCGGCGAAGCCCGCATTAACGTTACTTTCTAGCCTTGAGTGCCTCCTGCATATTGTGGATGAGAATGTTTACAAATCGCTAGCAGAAGATGCACGCCTTCGCATAAAAAGTCGCGATATTAGAGACTGGCCTATAGTAGCAACAGCATTAACGCTAAATTGTCCAATCTGGACAGAAGATCAGGACTTTTTTGGCTCAGGGATCCCAACATGGACAACAGATAGAATTCATATTTATTTTGAAACAGCTGCTGTGAGATAAAGTCAACGTCTAGTACGCGCTAATCCTTTAAAGTAATTCCAAATCGCTACATGTATTGGGATTGCCTATAGTTAGCTTATTTGACTGCTTGGCTATAGAGAGATGTTCTTGTCCGATTTTTTTGAAAAAATAGCTACTACGCCAGTAGGTCTATTAACTATTCAATATCAATAGACCTTCGTTTTTTTACAGATAACAAATAATGCACAGACTATATCGGTGTGCTTTTCTAATACAGTAAAGCAACATTTACAGTAGCAGAAAATCCTGTTATCGGAGTACACGTTCCAAAAGTGCCATCTTGCTGATTAATGGGACAAACATAGACGGTATTAGAGTAATCGGTGACATAGGCAAACGTATTTTGAGAGTTAATGGTGACTCCCCATGTGTAGTCAATATCAGTTGAGGCAACAAAGCAGTGAGAAAAGTTGCTACCATTTAGGGTGGGATTGCAACCGTACACAACTGGACTTGTTGTTGAAGCGATATATAAAATGGATTGATCGGGATTGAATGCGAGCCCTGCAGTATCACCTAGCGTGATGGTTCCATCCCCATTTACATACTGACATGCTGGTGAGGTGCTGGCTGTGTTCCACACATTATTATTGATTGAACAAACAGCAACACCGATACTGTCGTTATAAAGTCCCGCGTAGCCTAGGCTGTTATTTTTGTTCACTACAATGCCCGCGCCATATGCATTGTTCGCGTTGACTATAATACCATCACCATTGATGGAGCAGGTCGAAGAAATGACACCACCGGTGATTGGGCAACTGAGGATACGTAACCCATTACCATCATTATAGTCTGAAAGGTATACATGGCTATTATCTGGGCTTAATGTTAATAAGCCATAATATGGGTCATAACCACTGGGGGATGTGATATTTGTAGAAGTGCATCCTGATGAAAAAAGACCTGTATCACGATCAATGGGACACTGGTATGCATATGCTGTTTCTGTCTCACCAGAAATATAGGCTATTGTTCCTGTGCTATTAACTACGATTCCTTGTGCGTTTATGGATGGTAATGAGCTTGTTGAATCAGCGTCTGTACAATCAGATTCTGCGATTAAACCGGTTTGGGCATCTACCGGGCAGACTTGTATTTGTGGCGAACCACCCTCTTGTGTAACATACGCGAACCGCGGTGGTGTTGCCGGAGGTGTTGTATTCAGAGAAACACTCAATGGAGTTGTTGCTGTCGTGCAACTATTTCCTTTACAAATGGCAAAATTAGCTGAGACAGCGCCTGTGATATCCAGTTGCAGCTGACAGTTGGCATTCGGGCCTAAATTAATAGGGTTAGTACACTTGGGTGAGGTTGTATTTTGAGTAACTGTTGTGGGCAGTCCTTGAACCACATAACCATTACGTGCAGTATTCGTCATGTTGGTTACAGTAAAATAGGCAGATACACTTTGACCTGTCGTCACTGTGGTTGGTAGTGTCCCGTAAGGCGAAATATTAAAATTAGCAGCGAAGACACCTTGAGTAACTAGAAGGGCTATGACAGCATAAAATTTATTTAATTTAGGTGTTGTTTTGTTCATGGATGACTCCTTGTCAAAGACGTGTTAAGCCACGTAACTAATATGTGCAATCAATTGATTCGCATACGTGTTTGAGCCACCTAAGGCAAATGATACGGGTGATTGATAATTGTTGAAGGTAACCGTTCCATTGTTTAAAGACAATGAGCCAAAATTACTGTATCGATATCCGAGCCCGACCCGAATTCTTGTATTTACTTGAGTATCGACACCTAAACCTAAACTATAACTAAATTGTGTCTGACTTTGATTGCTAAATCCGGGCGTTAAATTAATGCTTCCTGTTTCTGTTGTTGTCGCATTGTATTGTCCGGCATGGTTGAATGCAGCCCCTAGCCCAACTTCGCCATAAGGATGAAATCGCTCATAGGCTGTTGCAAACAATTTAAGAGTGCCTAAGACTTGTTGTGTTTGAAAATTATAATTGTAATTATAGGTCGTTGAGGTTTGTGGTTCTACACCGACTGTATTGATACCTTTGACACCGATGTTACCAAAATAATTATACTCAACACCTGCTTCCATAAAAAGACCAGGGTATGAAATCCACGGTAAGGCGTGCTCTGCCCCCAAAAAGACGCCAATAAATCCAGCGCCCCTCCCGCTCCCAGAATTGATGTAGGTAAACACATCGGAGTCTGTGCCAGTAAAGCGTTGCGTACCATTGCCTGCATTAATTAAAGCGTACCCACCCTGTAATGACGCAACTGGTCGAAACTCATGCGATGTAGTAATTGAACCCATGTCACCTGCTGTTGCCAAGGAACAGCTAAAAATAGTACTGGCTAATCCAAAAATACTCGATTTTACTATGTCCATATAACCTTTCCTTAAAGTTGTTTAAACAACAGCACTGTTTTTTGAATATCGATAGGGTGTAATAATGCACAATGCTGCGTAAAGCTATTTCAAAGAATAACCAAATAAATAAAGCCAGGCAAATGTATTTATAATATGCAATTTATGAGTTTGTTCTGGGTTTCATTTTTAGCGCCATTGTTTTACATGTAAAAAGCTAGTAATTTTTTTAGCCATGTTAAATGGCCATGAAAAACGGGTGACGATCGTGATAAACGTGATACTCCAAAAAACATTTCTTATTTGGCGCATACGTTTCAACTGCAACGGGTGTCTTTAGCTAATAGTGAAAATGGGGGAGTTCGGTTCAGGCAGAATAACCTTAACAAAATGCAAGGAGGAACGTTTTTAATAATCTAGATAAGGGTATTTTTTGTTTTTGCCATATAACCCTTACTACATATGGCTCCCCGGGACGGGCTCGAACCGCCGACCTAATGATTAACAGTCATCCGCTCTACCGACTGAGCTACCGGGGAATAAGGCGGAATCTTAAAACGATTCTGCCGATGGGTCAAGTATTATTAGTGATTTTTTAATTGCAAAAACGTTGTAGTCTGTTTAATGCGTCTTTTAGCGTGTCAATACTGGTGGCAAAGGACAGTCTAATGCATCCTTCCGTGCCAAAGGCTGAGCCTGGCACCAGTGCTACGCCTACATCGTGTAATAGTTTTTCGGAAAATTCGATGTCATTGGCGTATCCACGTTTTTCTATTATGGCTTGAACGCTGGGGAAGATATAAAAAGTACCGTCAGCAGGGATTACTTCTATTCCCTCTATGCCTAATAATCGGTCGACAACGTAATCATGTCGTTGGTGAAAAGCATTGACCATTTCAATAACAGACTCATTACCACCGGTTAACGCTGCTACAGCAGCACTTTGCGCTATAGAACAAGGATTGGATGTGGATTGTGATTGGATGGTTTTCATGGCATTGATAAGAGATGCGGGGCCTCCTGCATAGCCGATACGCCAACCAGTCATTGCATAGGCTTTAGACACGCCGTTTAAAACTATGGTCCGGTCATATAATTCGGGGCATGCATTAAGAATATTGGCAAAAGGTTGACTCCAAAGTATGTGTTCGTACATGTCGTCTGTTGCAATAAGAATTTTGGGGTGTTTTAACAGTACTTTGCCCAGCGTTTTCAGCTCTTCTAAAGTGTATGCTACCCCTGATGGATTGGATGGGCTGTTTAGAAAGATCATTTTTGTTTTTGGGGTTATGGCCGCTTCTAGTTGTTGGGCATTTATTTTATAACGTTGTGCTGGTGTGGTTTGAATGATGACCGGGATGCCGTCTGCCAACAAGACCATATCAGGGTAGGACACCCAGTAAGGTGCTGGAATAATGACCTCATCGCCGGCGTCAAGGAAGGCTTGACATAAATTGTAACAACTTTGTTTGCCACCAACAGACACTAAAATTTGCGACAACTGGTATTCTAGGCCATTGTCGTTTTTAAATTTGTTCTTTACCGCCTCTTTTAATTCAGGTGTGCCATCTACAGCAGTATATTTAGTAACACCAGCCTCAATAGCAGCAATGGCAGCCCTCTTAATGTGTGTGGGTGTGTCAAAATCAGGCTCGCCAGTACCAAGACTGATGATATCAAGCCCTTGTGCGCGCATTTGAGCTGCTTTTGCTGCTACCGCTAGCGTTGGTGAGGGTTTTACTTTTTGTATACGCTTTGCCAATATGATGTCCATCAATTAACTCCTGTGATTTATTTACTGCGCTCGGTCACAGGTGGCAGTTTGTGAGCGTGCGCAGTATAGCTTATAATAACAATATGAAAGATTTATTTAAAATTTACTCAAATTACCAACCGGCAGGAGACCAGCCGACGGCTATTGCCTCATTAATCGAGGGCTTAGAGTCAGGCCTGGCCAAGCAAACACTGTTAGGTGTTACTGGATCGGGTAAAACATTTACTATTGCTCATGTCATCCAGGCCATGAAAAGACCCACGCTCATTATGGCTCCGAATAAAACACTGGCCGCGCAACTCTATGGGGAATTCAAAGCGTATTTTCCTGATAATGCAGTAGAGTACTTTGTATCCTATTACGACTATTATCAGCCCGAAGCCTACGTGCCTTCCTCCGATACTTTTATAGAAAAAGATTCATCCATCAATGAACATATAGAGCAGATGCGCTTGTCAGCGACTAAAGCCTTAATTGAGCGCAAAGACGCAATTGTTGTTGCCAGTGTTTCTGCCATTTATGGATTAGGCGATCCAGACTCCTATTTACGTATGGTATTACATCTTTCTCGTGGAGAACACTGCGGGCAGCGTAAAATTTTAAATCGTCTCGCTGAAATGCAATACAAGAGAAGCACTTTAACTCTTGAGCGCGGCCAATTTCGAGTGCACGGTGATGTGATAGATGTTTTTCCAGCAGATTCTGAAAAAGAGGCCATACGCATAGAGTTGTTTGATGATGAGATAGAGCAACTGTCTCAGTTTGATCCTTTAACTGGAGAAGTGTTGCGGCGGTTGCCGCGCGTTACGGTTTTTCCTAAAACGCATTATGTAACCCCGCGTGAACGCATCTTAGAAACGATTGAGTTGGTAAAAGAGGAATTGCAGCATCGTTTGCTGGAATTCAACGGTCAAAATAAATTGGTAGAAGCACAAAGACTGGAGCAACGAACTTATTTTGATATAGAAATGATGCAGGAACTTGGCTACTGTTCGGGCATTGAAAACTATTCTCGTTATCTATCCCGTCGTGAGGCAGGAGAAGCACCACCGACTTTATTTGATTATTTACCCGCAGAGGCCTTGCTGATTATTGATGAGTCGCATGTTACCGTGCCGCAAATCGGCGGCATGTTTAAAGGCGATAGATCGCGCAAAGAAACCTTAGTCAATTATGGATTTAGGCTGCCTTCCGCTCTTGATAACAGGCCATTAAGGTTTGAGGAGTTTACAGCCCGCTCACCACAAACTATTTATATCTCAGCAACACCCGGTACTTATGAACAGGAACATGCGGATAATGTTGCAGAACAAGTAGTAAGACCAACCGGTTTGCTTGATCCCGAGGTAGAGATAAGGCCAGTTAGAACTCAAGTTGATGACCTGATGTCGGAAATAAAGCAGGTAGTTCAGCAAGGTGAGCGTATTTTAGTGACTACCCTGACAAAACGTATGGCTGAAGATTTAACCGATTATTTGCATGAGCATGGTATCAAAGTTCGCTATTTACATTCAGACATAGACACGGTTGAACGAATGGAAATTATCCGTGATTTGCGCTTGGGAAAATTTGATGTTTTAGTCGGCATTAATTTATTGCGTGAAGGATTGGACATGCCGGAAGTCTCATTGGTGGCCATTCTTGATGCCGATAAAGAAGGTTTTCTTCGTTCAGAACGCTCATTAATTCAAACCATAGGCCGCGCCGCACGCAACATAAGAGGACGTGCCATTCTTTATGCGGATAAAATCACCGGCTCCATGCAAAGAGCCCTTGATGAAACCGACCGACGACGTGAAAAACAACGGG
Organism: Legionellales bacterium; assembly: GCA_044445305.1. Classification (GTDB taxonomy): domain Bacteria; phylum Pseudomonadota; class Gammaproteobacteria; order Legionellales; family Legionellaceae; genus Legionella. The sequence continues at coordinate 7,678 of JBIODT010000096.1, forward strand.
CCTTTAATTTAGAGCACCACATTACTCCAGTGGGTATTAAAAAGTTAGTGGCTGATATCATGGAAGGCGCCTACCTTGGCAAGCAAAAAAATGCAATCGCTGAAAAAACACCAGATTATGAACATTGGTCTGTTCAAGAATTGGTAAAACACATGAATACTCTAGAAAAGCAGATGTATTTGCATGCAAAAAATATGGAATTTGAAGCGGCAGCTAAAGTAAGGGATGATTATTTGTTATTAAAAGAACAATTGAAAAAGATGTAACCCGACAGCTATGGATTTTGAACCCTGAGGTTCAAGTGGGGGGCGAAAGAATCGGTTCAGGCTTTCCACTCAGGGTGGCCTTGCACAACACCGATATCAGAATGCTCCCCTGACTGCGTATATTGGTTCTAAAATCACTTCGCTATCAGGTTATGATTTTATTATAGCACTAGATTCTTGTTTGGGGTATAGAACTTTGGACAAAGCTGCATGCAGCTTTGTCCAAATAAATTAAGCTCAAGAATGAAATGGTATATTGCGTACGCGCCTAAGAAGCCCCTTTCTTTTTGTCGCGCTTTTCTGTGCGTTTTTCACTGGCTGTTTTAGCTGGTTTCTTTTTGGTGTCCTTCTTACTGTCCATGCCTTTACTCATTTTATGGTCTCACAATTGTTAGCTAGAAATAATAGGAATAATGGAAGAAAATACAGCATGAGTCAATACATACCCCATCCTGGTTTATTGAGAAAGTTTTTTTAATTTTGGCAATATTAGCGATCAGATAGTATAATTAAGATGCATGTCTTTATAAGGATGTCATCATGAAAAAAACAATGATTGCTATTGCACTGTTTATTCCCACAATTTTTATCACGGGTTGCGCCACGGAAACGGTATACTCTCCCGGCTACAGTCCTGGTTATATTGTTTCCGGGACCGGTGGTTATTATTCGGGTGTAGGATACGGTGGTGGGTGGGGCGGCGCAGGATGGGGTGGTGGTGGTTGGCACGGTGGTGCCGGTGGCTGGCACGGTGGTGCAGGTGGCTGGCACGGTGGCGCAGGTGGCTGGCACGGTGGTGCAGGTGGCCGGCACGGCGGCGCAAGAGGCGGGCATGGTGGTAGACACCGATAGTAAATTTGTATATACCTTCCGATATACCTTTCACGGATGGGTTTTCGGGATTTTAGGCGCATTGATTTTTCCGTTCATGCCGTCTTTAAAAGCGAGTAATAGTCTACTCTATTGCGAGTTTTTAAAGAC
>JBIODT010000097.1:0-8910 GCA_044445305.1 Legionellales bacterium
GAAAGAGCGCAGATACTATCAGGGTCCGAGTGAATGCATCACTCAATGTAAGAGACCGAATATATGACTGCAACTTAACTTAACTTTGCTAAAAAATATTAACATTTTCCTTGCAAACCGGTAGGGTCCATATATGCTTCGTGGCCTCGCAATGACGAGCTCTATTGGTTCATTGCGTTTTTTAGTTTTGTGCTGACTTATGGGTAACGATATGGCTGCATCAAGGCTACGCGATCCGCAGTTAGCTCGTTATGCTTATTAAAGTTTAATTACCCACTCGAGATGACGAACTCTATTAGTTCATTGCTTTATTTCATTCACGCGCTTAGACCACCAATCCCAGCTGTTTAATGCTAATAGACCAATAATCACAGGAATTTTGAATCGCAAAACCAAGTCGCGTGTATAAGTTAAGTGCTCGTTGATTGTGGGTTTCAACATCCAGGTTAATGGTGGGCTTACCTTCACTCAAAGCGAAATTAATACAATGTGTTATCAATGCGGTGCCTAGGCCTTGTCCTTGCAACGACGGCATTATAGCAATATCAGACAGCGTTGCCCCATGCGCATCCCAACGCAAGTGAGCTTTACCTATGGGTTGGTTGTTTTGATAAGCAATAACAATGTGGTAACTTCTGTTGCCCACTAAATGTTGAAAGCGATCGGGCACGTCATTATTTGATTTTTTTTGAAAGCAAGCCTCATCTAAGGCATACAGTATGGATAGGTCGCTGTTAGTTGCGGCACGATAAACGAGCGCATGGTTGTTTTCAAGCAAAGGATTTAACTCTTTGCGCTCCATATAATATTCGCTGTGCATGTAGGTAAATTTCTTGTTTGGCAGCCAATCATCATTCAGCTTAGACGGGCTTGAGAAAATTAAATTTGTAAAATTAACCGATTGAATGAGCGGTATAATCAAGCGCATTAATTCTGTTGCAATGCCTTTTTTACGCAGCTCCGGATCAACCAGCAAGGCGATTTCAACTGCGTCATTGTAGAAAAAAAAAGCCCCTAAAAAACCGAGCAAGCGACCTTGCTCGTAACACAAAAGACTGGCAGGCAAGGCTCTTGGTTGTGCCAAGATATGGGTATAAAGGTTGGGCGTGCTGCCGTCGGTTTTTCTACAACGAACTCTTAATTGTTCTAAGTCTTTCAGCTGATGTTCGTCGAGTTGCTCTGTGCTTTGAAACATAGGATTACTCAAAAAAAGATTCAATAATATAAGATTAGCTTGTTTTGCAGTAATTTGCTTGTTTATTTGGGGCGGTCAACAACCACTAAAATCGAAACTTTAAAATGCCAATAAGAAGCTCTATCGATATTAACACAATGATGATAATTTCTAAATTATGGCTGTGGCGGTTTTGTAAGTAGCCATTAAACATATCAAAAATTTCATTCAAGGTATCCAAGCGGTGGTTCATTGTATTCACACGTCTTTGCATGTGCAGATAACGTTCCAGCATGCTGAAATGTGCTTCTAGTGTGGGGTGCTGCCAAAAATATTTAGGGTGGTAAAGGAAATTACTGATTAAATTCATTTCACTTTTAGCCCCTAAAATTTCACCAATGACCTGCTGTATTTGCTTGCGACTGATAGGCATTTCGCCTCTATGAGAAAGTGCCTGAATCATTGGCTTGTACTTTTCAATCAGTGCGTCAATGATGGTTTCAAAATACTGTAATTTTACTGATTGCGAAAACCCATACGACAAGCTCAATTTTAATTCATCGCTGTCTTCTTCTATGGTCATACAATCCACCTCAAAAAAATCATGAGGCTCAATTGCCGTTCTATCACCGATTTGATAATGAAATTCATCGTGAACCAAAATAGCAATCGGATGGTCTATGGATTTTTTAATGACCGTTAAATAATCATTAATTTGATAGCGTTTGATACCCCAGGAAACCACAGTGCCATTTTTAAAAACAAACACGGTATGATTGGCTTCACCATGCGGGCGCAGCTTAATAACATCCCGAGTCTTCGTTGAGGTATATGCCGCGGGGCAACTTTTAAAATAGCTGTCTAAACGTGATAAATCAATCGTATTAGCAATACAAAAACTCAAGCATTCCATAATGATGTAACCTGTACAAAAAAAATGGGTTCTAGCGCCATTGCGCTAGAACCAAAAAGGGCAGGCAAAACCCCGACGTGGAATCTGAATCGTAGCCCCTACGCGCTATCCGCAGTCTCGCGCTTGGAATACACTTTCCTTTTTTCAGTTATCCCATTCAACCACTGCGGGCAAACCTCCAATATACTGGCAATTTTATCCATTTGACTTATTGATGGCAGTACCTGCCCAAAAATCATGGCATTTGCCAAATGGCGACTGACGCCAAAGACCTTAGATATCGCTTTGGTTTTCTCAGTGATGTCGTCTGGAAATCCCAATGTAGCTAACTCACTATTAAACCGCTGTGAAAACACTTTGCTGTTCATTTTTCACTCCATGAAAAAAGTTAGTTGGTCCACACATCTAACCCCATTCCTTCCCCGTCACTCCTTGAATTGGTAAAAATGAGGTTCTGAACGAATTCACCGCGCTAAAAAAGACAATGATTTCAGTCATTATCTAATGTTATAACTTATTTTTATTCTGTAGCATAGTTTTTCTATAAAGAGGTATATAATTATCTCTATTTTGCAGCATTAGAAGGTTAATTAATGAACATTTCACTACATGACATAGCACAACTGGTACAAGGAGTAATCATAGGTGATGAATCAATAAAAATTAGCGCCTTATCACCTCTTGATAATATCAGCCCCGGGTCGCTCGTTTTTGCTGATAATGAAAAAAACGTACTCAAGGCCGAAGCGTCTGCAGCAGCAGCGTTATTGGTAAACAAAACCATAACCCACACGAATAAGCCATTGATTCAAGTGTCTCATCCTTTCCAAGCCTTTATTAAGCTGCTCAACCACTTCCATCCAGCTAAGAAAATAACCCCAGGGATTCATGCCACTGCCGTGGTGGGTGAGAATGTTCAGCTGGGAAACAATGTAACCCTAGGCCCTTATGTCATCATAGAGTCAGGGAGCAGCGTGGGAGACAACTCGGTCCTTATAGGTCATATCTATATTGGCCATGATGTGATAATTGGGGCCAATACCACCATTCACCCACAGGTTACCGTCTATGACAACTGCCACATCGGCTCGCAAGTGACGGTCCATGCCTCAACCGTTATCGGTTCTGATGGCTTTGGTTATACCTTTGTCGATGGCCAGCATCTTAAAGTGCCACATATAGGACGAGTCGTTATTGAAGATCAGGTTGAAATAGGTGCCAATACCGCCATTGATCGCGCCACCATGGGCGAAACGGTTATTGGCGCAGGAACTAAAATTGACAATCTGGTGCAGATAGCTCATGCCGTCAAATTAGGTAAGAACAATATTTTGTGCGCCTTTACCGGCATAGCAGGGAGCACTACCAGTGGCAATAATGTCATTTTTGCCGCCAATGTCGGCGTTAGTGATCATGTACGCATTGACGATGGCGTCGTACTCGGCGCACGTGCTGGTGTCCCCTCTAACAAACATTTAAAAGAAGGAACGTTTTATTTTGGCAGTCCGGCACGCCCCAAGGATATTGCAATAAAACATGAGTTGTCGATAAATCGCATTCCGCTAATACGTAAAAATATAAAAACACTCACCGAGCAAGTTGCACAATTAAGCAAACAATTAGCCACGCAAGAGAGTGAATAATGATGAAAGCACCCTTAATACTCATTGATGGCTCTTCCTATTTTTTTCGCGCATTTCATGCATTACCCCCTTTAACCAACTCCAAAGGCCAGCCCACAGGAGCAGTCTATGGGGTCGCTAATATGATAAAAAAACTCATCAAAGACTATCAACCAACCGAGTTGGCTGTAGTCTTCGATGCCAAAGGCAAAACATTTAGAGACGAATGGTATCCCGAGTATAAAGCGCATAGACCACCAGTACCTCAAGAATTAAGCACTCAATTTCAACCTTTAATCCAATTACTGCAGGCCATGGGTTACCCCTTACTCATTGTTGAGGGCGTAGAGGCCGATGACGTCATAGGGACCTTAGCACGACAAGCAACCGAGCAAGGCATCAGCGTTGTGATATCAACAGGCGATAAAGACATGGCTCAATTGGTTAATGAGCATGTCTCACTGATCAATACCATGAGCAACTACAGCATGGACATTGCCGGCGTTCAGGAGAAATTTGGCGTGCTTCCTGAACAAATCATAGATTACCTGACCCTGGTTGGTGACAGTTCCGATAACATTCCTGGCGTAAGCAAATGCGGTCCTAAAACCGCTGTCAAATGGCTGGCCGAGTACAAAACCCTAGATAATTTAATAGTGCATGCCGATGCGATTGGCGGCAAAATTGGGGAGTATTTACGTCAGAGCATACCACAACTGCCCTTATCAAAAAGATTGGTTACCATTGTCACTGACTTGGAATTGCCCTTACAGTTGCACGAGTTAACGCCAACACCGGCAAACAAAGAACAACTGATAGCATTAACCCAAGAATTAGAGTTTAAAAATTGGCTGAAGGAACTGTTGGCTCAAGAACAGCACAACCCACCCGAGCACGCGGAGCTGCCCAGTCCACAGCAAAACTATGAGTTAATTACCAGCAACCAACAACTGCAGCACTGGCTGACTCTGTTGCAACAGTGTCGCGTGTTTTGTGTGGATACCGAAACCACGGGACTTGATGTCATGTTGGCGGAAATTGTCGGCATTTCACTGGCCATAGAAGCAGGAAAAGCCGCTTACATTCCCTTAATGCATACCGATGGCAGTACCCAGCTTGCGCGTGCAGAGGTGCTTACCGCCTTAAAACCCATTTTAGAAAATCCGGCCATTAAAAAAATCGGTCAAAATATCAAGTATGATTATTGTATTTTCAAAAACCATGGCATTGACCTAAAAGGCATAGCCTATGACACCATGCTGGAATCTTATGTGCTCAATAGCACTGGCAGCCGTCATGACATGGACAGCCTTGCTTTAAAATATTTAGGCTACAAAACCATCAGTTTTGCAGAGGTGGCTGGTAAAGGTGCCAAACAATTGCGTTTTGACCAAATACCCGTTGCTCAAGCAGCACCCTATGCGGCAGAAGATGCCGATGTGACCTTACAGTTACACCAGAAGCTCTACCCTATGCTGGAACCAGCCCTACGCAGCGTCTTTCACGACATAGAGATGCCTTTGGTCACCGTTTTAGCCGACATAGAACGTCTGGGTGTTTTGATTGACCCTCTAACCTTAAAAAAACACGGCGAGCGCTTAAATGCACGCATCAGCCAACTCGAAGCAGAGGCTTTACAATTAGCAGGCAGGCCCTTTAATCTTAATTCCCCCAAGCAATTACAAGAAATTTTATTTGATGAACAAAAACTGCCAATCACAACCAAAACACCAACGGGACAACCGTCTACAGCGGAATCGGTGCTACAAGAACTGGCCTCTGACTACAGGATTGCCGCCGTCATCCTTGAGTACCGAAGCCTGAGCAAGTTGGTTTCGACCTACATTGACAGCTTACCCAAAAAAATCAACCCACAAACGCAGCGAGTACATACCTCCTACAATCAAGCGGTAGCCGCAACAGGACGCTTGTCATCCAGCGAGCCCAACCTGCAAAACATACCCATTCGCAGCGAGGAAGGCCGCCTGATTCGCACCGCCTTCATAGCACCACCTGGCTCGGTCATTCTAGCAGCTGACTACTCACAAATTGAATTACGCATCATGGCGCATTTGTCACAAGACGAAAATCTAGTCCAGGCCTTTGCTAAGGGCCTGGACATTCATGTTGCAACTGCCAGCGAGATTTTTCAAACCCCTCTGGATGAAGTTTCTTTCGAACAAAGAAGAAGGGCTAAAGCAGTTAATTTTGGCCTGATTTATGGCATGTCGGCTTTTGGCCTGGCAAAACAAATTGACGTTGATCGCAAGGATGCGCAGAACTACATTGACACCTATTTTCAACGCTACCCTAAAGTGCTTGAATACATGGAACGCACCCGCAGCCAAGCCCATCAGCTGGGTTATGTGGAAACTTTATTTGGCCGACGCCTGTATTTGCCTGAAATTAATACGCGTAATTTAATGCGCCAAAAGGCAGCAGAACGAACGGCCATCAATGCGCCCATGCAAGGTACCGCTGCTGACATTATTAAAAAAACCATGTTGGCCGTAGCACATTGGCAAAACGCACAAAAAAACCCATCTGCAAAAATGATCATGCAGGTTCATGACGAACTGGTTTTTGAAGTCCTTGAAACTGAAATTGAATCAAACAAAAACACCATTCGTACGTTGATGGAGCAAACCGTGCAGCTGTCCGTACCCTTACTGGTTTCTATTGGTGTGGGTCTGAATTGGGACGATGCACATTAAGAGAGGAGATACCCATGTTTCAATCCGCTTTAATCACAGCACTAATGGCCTTTAGCCTTATCACCGAAGCAGCCCTGCCCGCTGATCCCATTCAGCACTGTTTAGATATTAGAAGGTTCGCAGACTTTAGCAGCCGACAGAAAATGGCCGCTAAAGAGCCGGGGGTGTTGCGCTTTAAATTTCATAAAATTTTAGCATCAGAGCTGCCGCTAGATAATCCCGTGGGCAATATGAATGAGGTTATTAACGCATTAAACCATCAGATTAAGAACTGCAATAAAAACCATGGTGAATTTCAGACCGTGGTTATTGCTGGTCATCAATTCAAACGCCAACAATGGTGCCTGAATACCAACCAAAAAATGCTCACCCTGGCACAAGCTGCCCATGGTGATTTTAAAAAATATTTATCCAAGCTCAAAACCGAATTTGACTGGTACAAAAGCGATGGTTGGCCTGAAAATCATTCCGGATTTAAACAGGGTGAGTTTCAATTTACTGCCTATTACGCACCCGCCGCAGTTGAGGCTCGCAGCAAACGTGGTGGTGCCTTTTTATATCCCATCTACAGCAACCCCGGTGTTGTCAATGTAGCTGCCGAATGCAAAAAATTTCATTTGCAAGCGCCTCTTTGCGGTGTTGACCCGCTTACCAAAATGGTGCGTGGATTTTGTCTGAAAAGTGCCCAAGGCACCTACTCTGTAGCACCAGACCGACATGAAATTGATCATGGGGCTTTAAATAAAAAATACATCATTGGCTATGTTAAAGATCCCAATGATCCGGCTTTTTTAATGGTAGAAGGCTCCGGTTCCTTAATTCTTGATGGCAAATTATTTCACATCAATTATGATGGCGCCAATGGCCGGCCGCGCACCATGCTTGGTCGCATAGTCCAATGCGCACAAGACCCAACCTGTGGTGGCAACCTGGATACCATTGAACGTTGTGCTAAAGATCCTAAATGTCATGATGAAGCAAAATTACACTGTAACGTGTCTAAAGCAATTAAACAAAGCGCTGCTTCAGAAAAGCTCATTCGCCAATATTTAGACGACCCTCTGCACAGCCATAAAGCCTCCGACTTGCGCAATCGCGATCAAAGCTTTGTATTTTTTGCTAAAGAAGATGGTGGTCCTTATGGTTCAGAGAACATTTCGCTAACGCCACATGCTTCATGCGCAACCGATCACAAGGTGATCCCTGTTGGTATGAATTTTATCTATAATTGCAAACAAGCCACTTCATGGTGTGTGGCCCAAGACACCGGTGGCGCTATTATGGGGGCTCATGTTGACTGCTATAAGGGTGAAGGCGACCAAGCGGGTGTTGAGGCTAATGATCTAAATCACACTGGCGCATTATTTGTGGCACTGCCAAAATGATGGTATTTCCAGGCATCTTGGGTATATGATTATGAAGTTCCTTCAACCAGTCACGCGGCTCCTAACGACTGGTAAGGGAATAAATTAATACCCAAATTAAAGCTTATCTATTTTAAGGAATATTATGTTAAGGAAAATGAGTCAGACTGCTATGTTGTCTTTAATGTTCACAGCACCCAGCTTTGCAGGTGTTTATATTGGTGCCAGTGTTGGCCCAGAAGGCGCCTCCTTCAGTCAAAAATCGCATGTCGTCGGTCAAAATTCGCACCAACCACAGGGTGTTTTTAATGTCTATGCCACCAATCATTTCTCGGGAATAGGTGTCTTTGGTTCTCTTTTTGGTGGTTATGCTTGGTCCTCGCAAAGATACTATTTAGCGGGTGAAATCAATGGCAATCTTAGTTCCGTTAAATACAAACTAACCAACGATGAACTCATCCATCAAAACTTTGCCAAGACCACTTTTACCATTAAAAGCAGCGAGGGTGTGAGCTTGTTACCTGGATTCTTTTTTTCAGACAATACTTTATTTTATGCTCGTGTTGGTTATGCTAATGGGCATGTAAAGTTAGCCGAAGGTGCAGATCCATCCATTCAAAGTATGACTAAAAATTTAAGTGGTTGCCGTTATGGTGTCGGGGTAAGACATTCTTTAACAGCTCAATGGTCCTTAATGATGGATTACAGTCAAATCAATTATGGTCATTTAACCAGTCATACTTTTGATCCCATTGGAGGCGTAACCAAAGACACCAAAATCACGCCGTCTACAGCACAACTCGCACTAGGCGCCATTTATAGTTTTGACCGACCCGCGGTTTATACTAAATAGCGCGGATTTTTCTTACGCTGGATTAGTACAACGTTTCACTGCTTTTGCCTGGTGACGCTCAGATTGCGTTCAGATTTGAGCGATGAAAGGTCACTAATGATTCTAGTGACGGAGACCCTTCTCCCGCCGGCGGGAGAAGGTGCCCGACAGGGCGGATGAGGGTGGTTCAAATGACATGGATGATAAAACAGGTTAATGCTACCTTTGCAAAAACACGTTTAATCAATTTGATTTAGTTAAACATATGAGTACTTTCAATTGGTAACATGC
>JBIODT010000098.1:0-8854 GCA_044445305.1 Legionellales bacterium
CAACAGGCGCAGCAGCAGCAGCTTCAACAACAGGCGCAGCAGCAGCAGCTTCAACAACAGGCGCAGCAGCAGCAGCTTCAACAACAGGCGCAGCAGCAGCAGCTTCAACAACAGGCGCAGCAGCAGCAGCTTCAACAACAGGCGCATCAGCAGCAGGCTTTGGACGGCAGCAATTAATTAGTGAAACAACAGCATTGTACACAGTAGCTACAGCAAAAGTTGCAGTTGCAGCAGCGGCAGCAGCCAGACCAGATAAAACGCCAAGCTGAGCAATAAAACCAGCACCAGCTAAAGTTGCGACAGAGATACCGAACAGACTGAAACCAACAACCGCAGCTAGAATTTCAGGCGCGAAAATTGCAGTAACAGCAGCAGCAATAGCAACAGCAGCGGCAACACCTAAAGCGATCCAAAAAGCATTAGTAATTGCTTGTCGGTGTGCTCTTACAAATCCAGCGATTGCGTGTAAGCTTGTAGACAAACCTGTAGTTACCAGACCTACTAGTCCTAACCTTCTAGCAGTTTCAAGGGGTCCAGTACCTTTTTCATCATCATTACCAAATATAATGTCAGTTACACCACTAATCAATGTACCTGGGAAATTATAAAAACCTAAGCCTACTTCTTTTAATGTCATTATGTTACTCCATTGTTATAAATCAGGGGGATTGTAACAACCCGATGACAACCTGTGAATCAAAAGTGCGCAATATATTGTAACAAAAGTGTAAATTTAATTAGGGATCAATGAGCGCAATGACTGATTTATTGTCGCCTTGTGGGGAATATGGATGTTATGTTCTTGTGGCGTATAATGTTGGGTCGGCTGTCCCCGCTCCTACAAAGCCCTTTTTGCGAAACATACAGCTGTCACAGCGGCCACAGGCTTCCCCGTCATCATTTGCTTGATAACAAGAGACGGTCAAATGGTAAGGAACCGCCAATTTCATGCCTAATTGGATGGTTTCAACCTTATTCAAATATTGCAGTGGCGCATGAATTACAACAGATGTGCCTTCAGCCCCAACTTTAGTAGCCAGATGAGCCAATGCCTGGAAGGCATTGATGAATTCAGGACGACAATCAGGATAATGAGAGTAATCTACCGAGCTTACACCTATAAAAATGGCTTGTGCACCTACAGACTCGGCAAATCCTAAGGCCATAGATAAAAAAATAGTATTACGAGCAGGCACATAAGTCACTGGAATTTCCGTGCTGTCATGAAAATCAGGAACCTCTATGTTATGATTTGTAAGCGCTGAGCCTGCGAACAGCCCCACATCAATAGTGACTATTTTATGCTCTAACACACCGACATGCTGCGCCACACGAGATGCCGCTTGCAGTTCCGCAGAATGTCTTTGACCATAAGAAAAACTTAAAGCATAACAAGCATAACCTTGTGCTTTGGCTATAGCCAAACAAGTCGTAGAGTCCAATCCACCCGATAATAACACCACCGCTTTTTTCATTATGTAAAACCCCTTCTTGTTATAAAGATGCTGCTTTTTCGTATCAATAGTGTAAAGCTGCCAGCCACCTGCTTGAGTATAAAATAAATATTGTGTTATAGAAAAGAGCAGGGGCGATGTTTTTAGTATACTATATTAGAGAGATCGCTAAAAACTTATTATCACTGAGGTGAGGTTATGACAACAAGCAGTTTAATTCTTAAATCGTACCTTAACACCAAGGCACTCGGTGAAGTGGGTTTTGCTAACTTAGAGCAACAAGTTCCTGAGCTGCTTCTGTACAATAAAGTTCACCTTCAGGGCGGCAACTTCCTCACGCCATTGAGCTATTATCTGGCCATTTTAGACGATGCCGACAGTGTCTTATTAACTTATATGAGTGCTGTCGATAAGAAAAAATTACTGCGCGAGCTCGAAATTGCTTATTTACTGTTACTGACTGAGAGACGCTACGAATTAGAGCATCAAAAGTACGAACATAAATCAGGCTATGACGACAAAATTGAACAATGTAAGCGCTGCATGGCCTTCATTGATGCCATTCACTACAGTTACAATCCAGCGCCATCGCCAGAACATGGCTGCGCCTCTGATGGCAAGCCTGCATCTTATTTGGGTCTTGCCTTAGGTCAATGGCTGTCTGCGAAAATGCTGGAATTGGTGGATCATAAAACCGCAACCATCAAGGCCTGGATGGGCTCGTTTAATGAAACACGCTTGTACTGGGTTTGGGGCTCTGTTTTTTTAAAAACCGCCCTGGACATGATGCCGCCAGATTTTTTTAATAAGGATCATGCGACCACAGTGGCGCATACTCCGGATGCGACTATGGGTTATCTCAGTTGGACGTTGTACTATTTTCGCTTTTCTCTTAATCTTGGTTTGCTGCTCAAGCACACCATCAGCGGCCCATGGATGTCAGCGGAAGAACAAAGCATACCCTGGACGCAGCGTTTTCTCACACAATGGGATCAAAGAAAATTCACGTTGCTCAACGACTCGCTTTGGGCTACGGCCAATATGGCGTGTTTTCTTTGGTTAACTGCAAAGGCAGGTTTAGGTGCATGGGGTGATTTATTAACGATAGCGCTGTTGGTTTTTGATCTCAGTGCTGCGCTGTGGGATTTTGAAGAGCAAAAAACAAAATATAATAAGGAAATGCTGCGATACAATGAAGACATTCTGGCCTTGGATGAAAAACTCGCAACGGCCCGTGCCGAGCATGATTCCAGCGACGTGAACCAACAAAACGCCATTAATGAGTATTTGTACCAATTGGCCGCTTTAAAGCAAGCACAAAAGCAATGTAAAAAAGATTGGGACTACCAACAAATGAGTTTGTACAACAACGTGGCCTATGCCAGTGCTTTGATCGTCGCCTTTATTTTGTTAACACTGCCATTTCTTCCTGTAGCAGCCCCCGGAGTCGCCGCTGTTGGCATTGCCGGTGCCGTGCTTTGTTTTGCTTTTACCGTAATATACAACGCGGTTAAAGGCGGCATGGCGGTTTATAAGGCGCAGACATCTGCTAAAGAAGCAAAACAAGATTACTTGGATAAAGTGCAAGCGTTTAAAGACTTGCTGCAACAAAATCCTGACTTAACGGATAATGAGAAAAAGTTCTTATTTCTGCAAATTAAACAAGTGCGCGCAGAAACAGCCTATCAGCAAGAACTGGTGGCTTATCAAACCATGCATTTGTTCCGCATCATACTGCTGGAAGTGCTGTTACCCGCTGTTGTGTTTGCCAGTCTGGTTTTTTTGCCCTTAGGTATAGGTTTAGGCGCACTGGCGGCGGTCATTGTGTTAGCACTGGCTGCTAATTTAATTCTGAACGTATTTTTTAAACCCAAAAAAGAAGAATTAAAGCACTTTGATGATTTGGAATATGCGGCATTTTGCCAAGATCCTGACCATTGGGATGCACGCCCAGCCTTAGCCACTGCTTCGACATCGGCTAAAAAGCCCAAGCAAGCAGACCCGGCCTTTTTTAAATCAGACCCTGCGATAGCGGTTGATGCCAAAGAAAATAACAATGGTCCCGATTTTCATGGCCACCCCATTTAAAGGAGACTTTGAGTGCTTGATAGGACGGTCAATTAATTCATGCATTATTCTTTGATATTGCCTGCGCAGTACCTTTGCTTATTAAAAAGGTGTATAATTACCCAATTAAAAAAGCAAACAGTGACTTTGTGACCGTAACGTATTAAGGCCTGATATGAATCTTGAACAGCAGTATGATGTTATTGTAGTCGGCGGTGGACATGCCGGTACGGAGGCTGCCCTCGCCGCCGCCCGCATGGGCATGCAAACCCTATTGCTGACGCATAATATGGACTTGCTTGGTCAAATGTCATGTAATCCAGCCATAGGTGGAATAGGCAAAGGCCATCTGGTAAAAGAAATTGATGCACTGGATGGCGCCATGGCTAAGGCTGCTGATAAGGCGGGCATTCAATTTCGTATCTTGAATGCATCCAAAGGGCCTGCTGTGCGTGCAACCCGTGCCCAAGCCGACAGAGTCCTTTACAGGCAAGCCATCAGAGCGCAATTACAGACCCAAGATAATTTGACTTTATTCCAACAGGCCGTTGATGATTTGGTCATTGAAGCCGGACGGGTCACAGGCGTGGTCATGCAAATGGGCTATACCGTACGAGCGCGCGCCGTGGTGCTTACTGTGGGTACTTTTTTAGGCGGTAAAATTCATGTGGGTATGAGTCAATTTGCAGGTGGCCGTGCGGGCGATCCCCCTTCTGTCTCTTTGGCTAAAATGTTGCGCGAACTGGACTTACCAGTTGGCCGCTTAAAAACGGGCACACCGCCACGCATAGACCGGCGTTCTTTGGATTACAGTCAAATGACCGTTCAGCCTGGAGATACACCGCTGCCAGTCTTCTCCTATTTAGGTAAAGCCTGCGATCACCCACAGCAAATTCCCTGCCATATCACGCACACGAGCGCTGCAACACATGACATTATTCGTGCTAATTTGCATCAATCCCCCATGTATGCTGGCGTTATTGAAGGCATAGGCCCACGCTATTGTCCATCTATAGAGGATAAAGTGGTTCGTTTTGCGGACAAATCCTCCCATCAAATTTTCGTTGAGCCTGAAGGTTTGACTACCGAAGAAATCTATCCCAACGGCATCTCCACCAGCCTTCCTTTCGATGTTCAGCTGCAATTTGTCCGTACCATTAAAGGTTTTGAACAGGCTCGAATTACCAGACCTGGTTATGCCATTGAATACGATTATTTTGACCCACGGGGTTTAACGCCATTTTTACAAACCAAAGCGATAGCCAATTTGTTTTTTGCCGGCCAAATTAATGGTACAACGGGCTATGAGGAAGCTGCAGCACAAGGAATCATTGCGGGAATGAATGCCGCCTTACAAGTTCAAGAGAAAGAACTGTGGTGCCCACGTCGTGATGAAGCTTATATTGGCGTGCTGATTGATGATTTGGTCACTTGCGGTACGCTGGAACCTTATCGCATGTTCACCTCGCGCGCCGAATACCGCTTGATCTTACGTGAGGACAATGCCGATCTGCGTTTAACTGCTAAAGGGCGTGAATTAGGTCTGGTAGGTGATGCGCGTTGGCAACAGTTTTCAGCCAAGCGCGAGGCCATAGAAGCCGCTCAAACCTTATTACATAATACCTGGGTGCGTATAGGACATAATGATGTCTTCAAAGACATTATTGATACCCCCATGCTGCATGACAATAGGGCTACAGAATTTTTAAAGCGACCTGAAATTAACTACCAGCACTTATTACTGCTGACCGATCTGGACTTACCCGAATTACCCACAAAAGTCAGTGAGCAAGTTGAGATTCAGAGTAAATATGCCGGTTACATAGCCAGACAGCAACTGGACATTGATAAATTACGCCATCATGAAAATACGTTATTACCCGAGTGGCTTGATTACAAGCAAGTCACTGGTTTGTCCAATGAGGCCATACAGAAACTAACCTTAATCAAGCCCAGTACCTTGGCACAGGCCACGCGTATTTCCGGTATAACCCCAGCGGCTTTATCACTGCTGTTGGTGCATTTGAAAAAAAACCGGCTTTCTGCATGAAGGATGAATCAGCTGTTAAATTGCAGATGGAGCAAGGCTTAAAGCAATTTGGCTTGACCGCACTGTGCGAGCCACTGTGGCAGTATTTGTCTTTACTCAATAAATGGAATGCGGCTTATAATCTTACGGCAGTTCGCTGTCTGGAAGCCATGGTCAGCAAACACGTCTTAGACAGTCTGGCAATCAAGCCCTGGATTAATGGGGTGCGGGTATTGGATGTGGGTACTGGCGCGGGCCTCCCTGGTATTCCCTTAGCGATTGCAATGCCTGATGTGCAATTTGTATTGTTGGACAGTAATGGCAAAAAAATTCGTTTTCTTAATGAAGTGAAACGGCAACTGGGCTTAAAAAACATTGAAATGGTACAATCGAGGGTCGAAAACTACCACCCAGCTCAAGGTTTTGATACAGTAGTAAGCCGCGCATTCAGCAGCCTGGAACAAATGATACATTGGACGCAACACCTTATTGCCACAGATGGATTATGGCTGGCCATGAAAGGGCGTTATCCTGATGACGAGCTGCAACTAACCGAGCAACCGTACCAAGTTGAACGATATACTGTTGAGGGTATTGAAGGTGAGCGTTGCTGTGTTCTTATTAAGAAGTGTCCCGTAACTGCATGAAAACAGCCTCATGCAGTTACGGGGTACATAATTGTTAGCACTATTATAGTAGAATTGACGACAGGATCTAGTACAACGTTCCACTGATTCTGTCTGGTGACGCTCAGATTGCGTTCAGGTTTGAGCGATGGCAGGAAGTTATTTCGGTCACGTTCCTTAATGATACTAGTGACGGAGACCCTTCTCCCGCTGGCGGGAGAAGGTGCCCGACAGGGCGGATGAGGGTGGATCAAATGATATGGATGATATACCTTCCATGGATGAGTTTTCAGGTTTTATGCGACCTTTGCAAAAACACGTTTAATCCATTTGAGTTAGTTAAACATATGCGTGCTTTCAATAGCTAATATGATCCACCCTCATCCGCCCTGTCGGGCACCTTCTCCCGCCGGCGGGAGAAGGGTCTCCGTCACTAGAATCATTAACGACCTTTCATCGCTCAAAGATGGATGCAAGATGAGATGTCACCAGACAAAATCCGTGGAAGGTATACTAGCCCAAAGTACAATATTCAACACAACCAAGGAATAACCATGGCGAAAGTTATAGCCATTGCCAATCAAAAAGGGGGGGTGGGGAAAACCACTACCTCCATTAATTTAGCTGCAGCATTGGCTGCAAACCATCAGCAAGTATTGTTAATCGATTTAGATCCCCAAGGCAATGCAACTATGGGCAGTGGAGTCGATAAAAATCAATTGGTGCATACGACCAATGATGTTTTAATGCGTGATTGCTTGGCCGAGCAGGCCTGCCTTGCCACCGCTTGTGGTTATGATTTAATTCCTGGCAATGACGATCTCACCGTTGCTGAGGTCAGTTTAATGGAGCAGGATCATAGGGAAACCTTTTTGTATAAAGCGTTACAGCCCTTACAAGACCAATACCATTTTATTCTTATTGATTGCCCACCCGCATTAAATACCTTAACCATCAATGCCTTTGTGGCGGCAGATTCAGTACTGATACCCATGCAGTGTGAATATTATGCTCTAGAGGGATTGGCGGCTCTGTTGTCTACTATTGAGCAGGTTAAAGCTTCGGTGAACCCTCGACTGCAAATTGAAGGCGTGCTGCGCACCATGTACGACATGCGCAATCGACTGTGTTCTGATGTGTCCAAACAATTACTAGAGCACTTTCCCAACAAAGTCTACCGTACTGTTATCCCGCGCAATGTAAGACTGGCCGAGGCGCCAAGCCACGGTATGTCTGCCTTACAATACGATAAAACATCAGCAGGTGCTTCAGCCTACATGGTTTTGGCCTCCGAAGTATTAAACAAACAAACGGTAGCAGGATAACTATGACAATAAAACGCGGTGGTTTGGGACGTAATTTATCTGCTTTATTAAGTCAATCGAGTAGTGAGCTGGTAGCAGAAAAACCACAGACAGGGCAGCTCATGTTGGCTGTTTCTTGTTTGCAGCCAGGGAAATACCAACCACGTGCTGAAATGGAAGAAGCACCCTTAATTGAATTGGCAGCGTCCATTAAAAAACAGGGTTTGTTACAGCCGTTATTAGTGCGTGAACTTACCAATGGCTGTTATGAAATCATTGCCGGCGAACGGCGCTGGCGTGCCAGTCAAATAGCCGGACTGAACGAAGTCCCAGTCATCATCAAGCAAGTCGATGATGAAACGGCTATGGCAATGGCCTTGGTTGAAAATTTGCAACGTGAGGATTTAAATGCCGTTGATCAAGCACGTGCCATGTACCGACTCACCAGTGAATTTGGTTTAACCCACCAGCAAGTTGCCGATCTGTTATGTAAATCCAGGGCTGCGGTCAGTAATTATTTGCGTTTGCTGTCCTTGTCTGTGGTTGTAAAAAAATTATTAGAACATGGTGATCTGGACATGGGCCACGCCCGCGCACTATTGACACTGAATGAGGAACAGCAAAATCAGGTGGCACAACTGATTATCGCCAAAAGTTTGTCCGTGCGTGAAACAGAAAAATTAGTAGAGCGCATTAAAACCGGCAAACCGGAAGAAAAACCTGCTTATCAGGAACCTGATTTAGAATATAAAGAACAACTAAGTACTTTGGCACAGCACTTACAAACTAAAATAAAATTAAAACCAGGCAAGTCAGGCACCGGCACTTTGGTCATTCATTATGACAACACCAGTAATTTACAGAAAATTGTGGATCATTTATCAATTCGAAAGTACTTCGGTTCATGAGCTCTGTTTTGGACTAAGCTGCATGCAGCTTAGTCCAAATAAATAAGATCGTAAAAACCCATCCGTGAAAGGTCAAGGCAATCGCATCTGAATTTGCGATATAGTTGACCAAATAGATCGATAATCACCCTTGCCCCTTGAGGGCTGCTTAGTGGACACTTCTCTCTGTACAAATTCAAACCGCCCTGAGTGTCGTCCCGGAATTTAGTGCTGCTCTGTGAGTTTGCGAACTTAGTTGCACTTAATACTTTCAATGAGCCTTAAGTTTTAGTTGATTTTGATTTTGCACCTAGTTTGAATCCGTTCGTGGTGAGGAGGCGCACTCGCCGATCCAGCAAGTAACAGTAAAATTTACTGCGCCGTCTCGAACCATTCACGACGTATATCAACCACGCACGGCCCTAAAATTAGGCAATACAAACCCAAAATCGATTAAGACTCCGTTGATTTAGTACGTCGTGAATGG
>JBIODT010000099.1:0-8830 GCA_044445305.1 Legionellales bacterium
AGGGCGGATGAGGGTGGATCATATTAGCCATTGAAAGCATTCCTATGTTTAACTAAATCAAATTGATTCAACGTGTTTTTGCAAAGGTAGCATTAACCTGTTTTTTATCATCTTAAGTATCATCGATGTTATTTGATCCACCCTCATCCGCCCTGTCGGGCACCTTCTCCCGCCCGCGGGAGAAGGGTCTCCGTCACTAGAATTATTAACGATCTTCCATCGCTAAAACCTGAACGTAATCTGAGCGTCACCAGATGGAATCAATGAAACGTTGTACTAGGCATTTTAAATTCATTAGGGTTATGATATCTCTTTCGTAGTATATACCTTCCATGGAAGGTCTGGTTAAAAAACTTGCTGAGACCGTCAGGAGGCAAGCTACTATTGGAGATCCTATGTCACGAGTCAAAATTGTCCAGCAACCCTTTGAGCAACTGACGCGGATCCTTTGTCCGCAAGGGATTAAGACTGTTACAACCGGTAGCGGTGAAATAGGGCGCTTTTTACAAGCACGTTATGGTTCTGTTAATGAGATGCAGGTGAAAGCCATATGGGAAGAGAACTTACACAAAATCCCTCAAGCAAAAATCATCATTCTCGGTGTCCCCATGGATACAGGTGCTGGATTTGAAAGAGGGGCCTTTAAAGGTCCTTTGGGTATTCGCAGCCAATTTTTAAGTAAAAAGGATTTTTATCAAAATCTGGAAACGCATGGCATTATTGATATCGGTGATGTCCGTGGACAATTTCAATCGGTTGCGGATGATATGGCTTCACCCCAATTTATCCAAGCCACAAGAGCAAGTCGCGGTTGGGGGGTGTTAGGTGAGGCATTGCAATTACCCATTTCATACCATTCTATTTTAGAACGAACTTTGGACCTTATTGGAACATTAAACCCACAAGCCAAGGTATTGCTTCTGGGAGGTGATCATTCCTTATCTTGGGTGCCCATCCAGTATTTATCAGAAAACAATCCAAATCAGAATTTAGGAATCGTTCACTTTGATGCACATACGGATCTGATGGAAGAGCGTGATGGATCCTTGCTTAACTTTGCCACCTGGGCCTATCATGCCAACAATGCCATTGGCCGTGGCAACCGCCTGCAACAGCTGGGCATTCGTGTTTCTGGTCATACCAGGGAGCATTGGGAAACGACGTTGCAGCTGCGACAAATTCGTATGGAAGAAATCAGTGCGCGCACCGCGGAAGATGTTATTGCAGAAGTGATTGCCAATCTTGTTAACGCTGGTGTCACCAGGGTTTATATTTCTAACGATATTGATGGCACAGACCCAACCTATGCGGCCTCTACAGGAACAATGGAATTTGGAGGCATGATGCCTGAGTTTGTTCATGCTCTAATTAATGCACTCGGGCAATCATTTGATGTTGTTGGCTCTGATCTGGTCGAAGTGGCTCCACCTTTAAAATGGCATGTCCATGGCGAACCCAGTCGCACCACTCAAACTGCTGCTTATTACGTGGTGGCGCAAATGAATGCCATGTTGCAAGGCGCTTCTATATTATTTAACCCCTTTAGCCAACTCATCCCCTCGAAACTGGACGAACTCATGAGCTTCCCTTTATTGGCTTAAGGTTGAGGGTATTCCAGACACGATCCTAATAAGGCCGAGGATTTACTTAAAAGCCCGGTGCTTTATGGATTTGAGCGGCAGCAACGAGCGAATCCGATTGGTATTCAATTTGGGTATTATTTGATATTGCACAAGCCATTTCTTTAAATATACTATCGCAGTTACCTGTACGTTCACCACCTTTTAGGTTCGCATCGAAGAAGTAGCAACGATTAGGATTAGCGCGATCTCTACCGAAAGAAAATACGTGTGTTGTATTTGATTGGTTAATTACTATTGGTACGCTTACTATCACATCAGTATTCTTATTGAGCAGGTGAGGGTAGGTATTGGGAGTGGCTAAATCAGACGTTGAGACATGCTTTCTTGTATAAGGCACTCTGGCTTCTACGAATGCATTGAAGTCCCCATCCTGAGATTTCGCAGTCATTGCGGCTTGTGTGCGACTTTGAATAAGAGCCTGACAACAGATGCTTATATCTGAGCCTCTCATAAATTTTTTATCGGCTGATAATCCTATTTGAAATTTTGTATAAAGATTTGTGAATTCTGAGCTGAGATCACGCCTATAGTTATGGATATCTGCCTTTTTCATAATGTTTTGTTGTGTTGAAAAATCAGTTGGCTGCGTATCGCTGGTTGCTTCCACTCGATAATATTGATTCCTATTGGCAGGTATTACTACTACTTCCTTGCTTGCTGTAAATTTACCGCTCGTGATGCCTTCAAAGAAGCCACGTAGTTTGTCAAACATATTATCTCCTATAAATCAAACTCGTTATTCTGGTAAAATTATACCATAGTGAAATATAATTAGCCATTCATTTTTAGTTCAAAGCAATTGGGACTGCATTTTGGGGGTTATTTGGGGGTGCTATAATGCATTTTTTTATCGTGAGCAAATTGGTGGGAAATTGATTAATAGGGTGGCTTGTACTATATATTAATTAATAGGAATGCATTTAGGAGCAGCTTGCATGCCATCAATAACTCGGTTAGCAAGGTACGCATCATCGGTGCCACGTCTGTCAACTGTAGGGTATGTGCCATCATCCGGATATAAAATAGCACCCAAATCGTTTGGATATAAAACAGCACCCAAATCGTTGAATATGGCTGATGTGCTAAAAGAAGCAGCCGCTCTGGCGATTAAAGCGGCCGCTCTGGATAGTAAAGAAGCTGCTCAGAATAGTAGAGAGGCTACTCTAGCGATTAAAGCGGCCGCTCTGGATAGTAGAGACGCCACTCAGAATAGTAGAGAAGCTGCTCTGGCGATTAAAGCGGCCTCTCTGGATAGTAGAGACGCTGAATTAGCAGCTAGAACAGCAGCCATAGAAATAACAGTGGCAGAAGAAATAAAAAAACTCATGGCAAAAAACCCGGATGCACTTTTTAAAAAAACAGCAACAGCAGCAACAGACAAACCAGAAAATGAATTTACAAGAGAGGCGGGGATAAACGCAGCGGCAGTTGAGTTTACTCAGATGGTAGGGGAAGCGCTTCAAATAAATGAGAAGTATTATAAGCAAATAAAAAAAGTAGTCTTTGATGCGGCAATGGCAGGAGATGAACCAGAGACAATAGTGGAAAAAATAAAAAGTAAATTTAGTAAATTGGGACTGTTAGCAGGGGGGATAGTGCTTACAGTGGTTGGTAGTGCAATTAAAGAAATGGTTCACGGTAAGACCAAAGACGAAATTTTACACAAAATGCCACATACAGTTGATGAGACAGTTCGAGGCGATGCAGCGCTTAGTGTTTTGGGACGGATTAAATTAAAGAAGGCAATAGAGAACGTTCAAATAGCATATAATATGGATACTGTTACGGAATTATTAAAAGAGTTAAAAGATTATAAAGCAGCGTTGGGGTGTTTACAGAAGGCTGCTCTTGAACGTAATGATGACAGTAACCGTCAAGTTACAGAGTTGGGTCAATATACAAAGATAGGTGCACATTCAAGAGAAGCCGCGGAAAAATCACTAGCAGAATACAACCAGCAATTAGAACTATTTGGCGTTCGCGGTGATTTGAGGATACAGTTATTAAATATACGTCTTGATAATGCATCGAGTGCTGAATCTGATAAGAGCTTAAAAGCTATTGAAGAAGAAGTAGATAGACTTATGACCGAATTAAAAAATAAGGATTTTGAGATTTTACCCGAATTGAAAACAAGTGTTGAGGCGGGAAATCTTAATGGCTTCTTGCGGAGTCTGCTAGGGAAAGCGGGATTGGTAAGGTCAGATTCTGATGTTATGCCACCGACTGAAATCATGGCAGACCAACCAGATGAACAGAGAGCGCATATCAATATACAACAGAATATAAAAGCGGGGTTGGTTGATGTCAAATCAGGTATACCATCAACAGCAGCTGATGCTGATATGAGTACTGCACTAAAACCGTAAGGAACGTGAACGGAATAACTTCCAGACACGAGCCTTATCTGCGGTTTAGAGTCCTATTTAATTCAAACTGGTTTGAACCACGGTGTTGTTAGAATAATCATTGCTCGCTGCAGATGAGTCTGTTAGTAAGCGCTTTATAATGCGGTTCAAAAGAACACAGACTAAAAGTGAAGCAATCAATAGATACGAAATGTTACTAAAAGCTGCTGCATAATGCGCTTTCAAGAGGGTTATGGATGTTTCACCTGGTGCAATAGCTGCTAATTCAGCCAGTTTCCCCGCTAAAAAGCCACCAACGCCCAAGGAAACGAAGAACACACCCATCATAGTACTTACTTTTTTGCGGGAAGAAAGTACAGTAACTACCGACAAACCTACTGGGTATAATAAAAGCTCAGCTAATGAAATCATCAGATAAACAGGAATGAAAAAGAGTGGTGACAGCAGTTGGGGGCTGGTATCAAGCCGACAAACAAGTGTCATTAAAATAAAGGCGCTGGCCATAAAAAACATGGAAAAAAGAAATTTATTAGCTGATTGAATGCCTGGCTGTTGTTTGCTTGGATGACGTTTTCGTCGCGCCAGAAACAAACCGAACAGGATTGCACCAAAACTTTGTATGCTCACGTAATAAGGTGGTGGAAACTGGATGCCGAAGAGCGTTGAGTCAACCACTCTAGAAAGAAATAATGTAAAAGACAAGAACATTTGAAAGTAAAAGGTCCAAAAAATAATGGAAATAACACACAATAGACCGATGACCATGGTTTTGCGCGCTTCGAGTGCCGCTGCGTATTTTATAGAATATAAAAAATAACCGATTGAAATGACCACGATGGCTATAAATGCAAAATTAGCCAGCATGGTATAATGAAGAATGCCAAATGAAGTCAGCCATAGGGATACAAGAGCCAGAGATGCTTGCAGAATTTTTTTAAATTGATATTCATAGGGGCTGTAATCTTTAATCCGGTAATGATAAACGCCGAAAATAAATACGGCCAGTCCTATGAGCATTCCCACAGCAGCGCTGGTGAAGGAAACCGACCATCCAAAATAGTAATTGAGTTGACTGGGGAAGGTGCAGCCAAAAATAATTCCAGAGGTTATTCCCATATAAAACACGGTAAATCCGCTTTCACGTCGCGAGGAATTTTCAGGGTATTCATTGCCGAGCAAGGATGAAATGTTGGGTTTAAATAAGCCTGTCCCAACGGCTATACCTGCTAGCGACAAAATAAGTATGTTGTCCGATGCGATTAACCCTAACACAAGATAACAGGTGAATAAAATCACACCGCCGGCGATAATGGTACGTTTTTGACCCAATAATCGGTCTGCTATCCAGCCTCCAACGACCGGCGAAACGTAGGTAAGTGCGGTAAAAGAACCCACCAGTGCGTAAATGTCCTTATCATTCCAATTAAAATGTCGCGTCAGATAAAGTGCTAGTAGTGTTTGTACTACATAAAACCCATACCGCTCCCACATTTCTGTAGCAAAAAAAATGCGCAAAGAAGCTGGATGGCTTGCTTGTATTTTATTCACAGTAATTCCTTATATTTTGGGGGGTTGAACAAGGCTGTATGCAGCCTTGTTCAAATAAATAAGATCGAGTTAATTAGGGCCTGTTGACAATTCATCCCTCCGTCCCGCGGCCATATCGTTACCCACAAGTTATCTCATGGGAAATGGTTATAAAATCACACACTGTACTCAAACAGTGCGTCATTGCGAGGCTACGAAGCAATCCAGCGGCCGTCACTCCGGACTCCCTGGATTGCTTCGTAGCCTCGCAATGACGATCTCCATCCATCAAGGGTTAGGATTATCTAACATCTCTATGCGCATTGCAATGGCATGGTGATTGTTGTTCGGTCATTTAAGGTGCTGGTTGCAGTTGTTCTTTAAATTGTCTGAGCTGCGACCGTTTGGACGGCGCATGGTGGTTATGATAATTTATAATTGTCTTTATCTTCAACCAAATCCATCAAAGGATTCTATCAACGATTAAAAATTGATAGATCAGGGAACTAACAACCATTTGGACAAGTACTGTATGAAATATATCGATCGTTATCAAGCTGGGCGAGTGCTGGCTGAGTTGCTTAAAAATTACGCGCACCGTAGCGATGTCATCGTTTTAGCATTGCCTCGTGGCGGTGTTCCAGTTGCTTATGAAATTACTGCTAAATTATCTTTAGCCCTTGATATTTTGGTAGTACGAAAACTAGGTGCGCCTGGTCATAAAGAGCTTGCGATTGGAGCCATCGCATCGGGAGGAATAACTGTATTGAATCAATCAATTGTGCAAGCTTTTAATATTGATGAGTCAGTAATTGATGATGTTGCTCGAGCTGAGCGCAAAGAATTAATGCGTCGTGAGTTTTTATATCGCGGTACTCATTCAGTTCCGGATCTTAATGGGAAAACCATTATTCTTGTTGATGATGGCATGGCAACAGGCTCTACGATGAAAGCCGCCATTTTGGCAATGAAACAAAAAAATACCGCGGATATTATTGTGGCTGTTCCGGTTGCTGCACGCGCAACATGTAAAGAACTGTCCAGTCTCGTTAAGAAAATCATTTGCCCACTACAATTAGATTCTTTTTATGCTGTTGGGATGTGGTATGACGATTTTTCACAAACAACTGATGAAGAGGTTGTTGCGTTATTAAAGCAATAGATCCATATCTTAATTTGGTGTATATTCGAGCAAGGTTTATTATCTGGTATTATTTATGATTCACAGTATGACCGCTTTTGCGCGCTCGCAAAAACAGATTGATGCGGGTCATCTTTGTTGGGAAATTAGATCGGTTAACCACCGTTATTTGGACGTTTCATTTCGCCTGCCGGAGTCATTGCGGTTTATTGAGCCTCAATTACGGGCTTGTTTGCGGGATAAATTGAGCCGTGGAAAATTAGAATGCCAACTGAAGTATCAGGCTGTTGGTTCTGATAATCAGTCTATGGCTATTGACATAGGTATGGTTAATGCCTTGGTTGATTTAAGTACTAAAGTAGCCGCTTCGCATCAGTTGGCTAATGATTTGAGTGTCAGTCATGTGCTTTCATGGCCTGGTGTCGTGCAAGTAAGCCAGTTGGATGTAGAGGCGTTGGGGCAGCAGGCGCTGCTGCTATTTCAGGATGCCATCATACAGTTAACTGCAGTGCGCATTAATGAAGGTGAGGCTTTAAAAGAGCATGTATTGGGGCGTCTGCAAAAATTAGACAAAGAAGTGGGTTGTTGCAAGTTGTTGGTAGCAACGCTGGCTCATCAAACTAAAGATAAATTACTGACACGCTTACATGCTGTGCAATTAGAGGTGTCAGTACCGCGTGTCGATCAAGAAATTGCGCTGATTTTAGCCCGCCTTGATGTGGCTGAGGAGCTTGATAGGCTGCAGACTCACTGCGCTGAGGTGAGTCGTACCTTGAATTGTGATACAGTAGCTGGTCGGCGCTTGGATTTTTTGATGCAAGAATTAAATCGTGAGGCAAATACGCTGAGCTCAAAGTCCGATTCAGTTGCGTTAACTCAGAGTGCTGTTGAGATGAAAGTACTCATTGAGCAAATGCGCGAGCAAATTCAAAATATTGAGTAAACGTTATGGATAGTAATTATTTAGGTACCTTATTTATTGTCGCTGCTCCTTCAGGTGGGGGTAAAACCAGTTTGGTAAAAAAATTGGTTGAGACGCTTGGTGAGATAGAGGTTTCTATCTCGCACACAACACGTCCTTTGCGATCAGGGGAGACGAATGGTGTTGATTATTTTTTCGTTAAAGAAAATGAATTTATTGATATGGTTAATGACGACGCCTTCATTGAGCATGCCAAAGTTTTTGATTGCTTATATGGCACTTCAGAAGCGTACATTACAGATCGCTTAGGAAAGGGCATTGATGTTGTTTTAGATATCGATTGGCAGGGTGCCGAACAAATTAGACATTTATTTAAAGACGCAGTGAGTGTGTTTATTGTTCCACCTTCTCTGGAGGTTCTGGAGCAAAGACTGCGGAACAGGCGCAGGGACAATAAAGAGATCATTAGGGCTCGGATGTTAAAAGCACAGGATGAAATGAGTCATTATCCGGAGTTTGATTACTTGATAGTGAACGATGACTTTGATAGGGCTGCTTTGGAATTGGAGTCTATAGTGGTTGCAAACCGTTTGCGAATAGCCCGTCAGGTAAATAAACAAACAAAATTGCTATCATTCCTGATGTCATCACAGTAAAATGAGTATTTGTAACCGAAATTTGAGTGGTTATGAGTTTTTTTATGATCAACGAATTGAATTATTAGAGGATTAACGCATGGCACGAGTAACGGTTGAAGATTGTTTAGAACATGTTGCGAATCGATTTGAATTGGTTATGGTGGCCAGTAAACGTGCAAGACAGATTGCAGTTCGAGGTGATCAACCTATGGTTGAGTGGGAAAATGACAAGCCAACTGTAGTTGCGTTACGTGAAATTGCCGAAGGCTTTGTTACGGCGGCTATTTTAGATAAAGACTAGGGTTTGTTGATATTTCTACTATCTTGGTCAAAATGAGCTGATTTTCTGTGCTCCGATACTCATGTATGCTGCGTTTCGGTGCTCGAAAATCAGCTCATTTTGGCTCAATCTAGCGAAGACTCTAGTACAACGTTTCACTGATTCTGTCTGGTGACGCTCAGATTGCGTTCAGGTTTGAGTGATGGAAGGTCGTTAATGATGCTAAAACCGCAGATTGTGACCTCGTGCAGTATAGTGACGGAGGACCCTTCTCCCGCTGGCGGGAGAAGGTGCCCGACAGGGCGGATGA
>JBIODT010000100.1:0-8824 GCA_044445305.1 Legionellales bacterium
ATTGGTAGGGTATTCTAAGGACCGTGAACATCTGTATATACCTTCCACGGATGGGTTTTCAGGTTTTATGCGATTGATTTTTCCGTTCATGCCGTCTTTAAAAACTCGCAATAGAGTAGACTATTACTCGCTTTTAAAGGCGGCATGAACGGAAAAATCGATGCGCCTAAAATCCCGAAAACCCATCTGTGAAAGGTATATCCTGTTTTGGCGTAAGGTTGAAGAGCAACTTTTCGCGGAAACAGGAATTTTTTATATCCTGTTGCTATCGCAGAACTGTAGCCTTGATGCAGCGCAGCGTAATCAAGGTTTCATTCGTCATTTAAATGGTTAAAACCTTGATTACGCTGCGCTGCATCAAGGCTACGGTTTTGGTTTTGCGCTGCGATATCGACAGGATGTCATTTGTTTGTTTAGGAGCAGTGGCGTTTTACCACCTCAGTTTTGTGTTGCTCGTTTCACCACCAACAATTTGGTGTGATATGAAGGCAGCACGCATCTTTAAAGTTAGGAGCTGTCATGAAAAAATTATTTTTTGGGTTGTTTGCTGGTATTACTTTATCGTTGTTGGCAAGTTGTACTGTTGATACCGTGACTTATGATCCAGGTTACAGCAATGATTATGTTTATTCGGTCGGCTATTATAACAACAGACCGTATTGGGGTAATAATTACTACCGTGCTGGGGCTAATTATGGCAATTATGGTTACTGGGGCGGAGGGGATTATTCTGTTTATTAAAACTTAATGCCAGGACCTACAGGCTCTAACGTTTTTGGAGCAAGATGCATGGGGTTTTTCACGCATCTTGCTCCAAAGTCCATTCTTACTCTTTAGCGCGTGAAACGTATTCACCCTTGCGTGTATCTACTTTGATTAATTCACCTGTTTGCACAAACAAAGGCACGCGCACTATGGCGCCAGTTTCAAGCGTTGCGGGTTTGCCACCGCCGCCTGAGGTGTCGCCTTTAAGACCAGGATCTGTTTCTGTAATCGCCAAAATGACAAAAATAGGTGGCAGTACTTGTATGGGCTCATTATTCCATAGCGTTACCATGCAAATGTCTTGTTCTTTTAACCATTGCGCTGCATCAGCAATAGTATTCTCGTTGATGGCATATTGTTCAAAGTTGTCTTGAACCATAAAGTGCCAATGTTCACCATCATTATAGAGGTATTGCATTTCCATTTCGGCAACGTCAGCAGAGGTCAACGTTTCATAGGCTTTAATAGTACGGTCTACTACGCGGCCGGTTTTTAAGTTGCGAATTTTAAGACGCGTAAATGCTTGTCCTTTACCGGGTTTAACAAACTCACAATCAACGATGCTACAAGGTGCATCATCCATCATTATTTTTAAGCCATTTTTAAATTCATTGGTATTGTAGGTTGCCATTAATGCTCCAGAGTTTTTGTTTTGCCTGAAGGTGCTTCGGGCAAAAATTATCATATAAGAAATCGTGGCCTGTATTAGCGCAGCATAATATGGGGAGCTGGTCTGTGCTCACAATCCACATATTACGCTGTGATTCTACATTGATTCACCCAAAATTGCTGTATTGAAATAAAAATTTGCTATACTTCGATGTCTGACCATTTTTGGGCAGAGGTGCATGAGGGGCTGTTCATGCCTCTCTGTCCGAAGTCTAAATGCGAGATACTTCTTTGAGTTGGCAAAAAATTTTAGCACAGGGCTTTACCTCTGCCACTGAATTATTAACTTTTCTAGAATTGCCTGTGTCCGGTGGCAGTGCTGTGGCAGAAAGACAATTTGCAAGCCGTGTGCCTTTAGGGTTCGCACAGCGCATGCAAAAGGGCAATCCTCATGATCCCTTGCTGTTACAAGTGCTTGCTGTTGAGGATGAGCTTGCTCCGCAAGTCGGTTATACGAGCGATCCCTTGGCTGAATTGCATTCTAATCCTCTGAAGGGGTTAATTCATAAATACCACGGCCGTGTTTTATTAACAGTAACCGGGGCATGCGCTGTCAATTGCCGTTATTGCTTTAGACGGCATTTTCCTTATAAAGACAACAATCCCGGACGACATGGATGGCGTGATGTTTGTGACTATATCTCGCAAGACCCCAGCATTACTGAAGTGATTCTAAGTGGTGGCGATCCCTTGCTTGCATCTGATGTGGTTTTGGCCGAATTAATTCAACAGTTAGAAGCGATAGCACATGTTCATACCCTGCGTATTCACACGCGTATTCCATTGGTTTTGCCTGAGCGCATTGACACAGGATTAACCGCTGTTTTAGCCGCAACCAGATTACGCAAAGTGCTGGTACTGCATTGTAATCATGCACAAGAGATTAACTTGCAGGTGCAACAAGGATGTGCTGATTTGCAGGCAGTGGGTTGTCACTTACTCAACCAATCGGTTTTACTTGCTGGGATCAATGATGATGCCAACAGTCTGGTGACCTTAAGTCACGCTTTATTTGATTGCGGTGTGATGCCTTATTACTTGCATGTGCTGGATAAAGTGGCTGGTGCTGCTCATTTTGATCTGCCACTTGCTAAAGTTCAAGCCATTTATAGCGAATTACAAAGCCTTCTACCGGGTTATTTATTACCTCGTCTGGCACGTGAAGAACCAGGTAAATTAAGTAAAACGCTATTATAATAGGCGGGGGGTGAAAAGCTTGGGAACGTGACCGGAATAACTTCCTGTTATAGCGCAAAGATGAGTATCGTCTTAATGCGTTCAGAGCTACTAAAAAGCATAGATGTACTGAAGTCCATTGAGTTTTTTAGTAGCTCTGAACGCATTAAGACGATGCTCCGATTTGATGCTATAACAGGAAGTTATTTCGGTCACGCTCCTTGGCAACTGGACGGTCTAATGATGCTACCATTATTCCTAACGGAGTCCCTTCGCCCGCTGGCGGGAGAAGGTGCCCGACAGGGCGGATGAGGGTGGCTCAAATAACCTGGATGCGCCCTTATTCATTATCCTCTTCATACAGCTTTAATAATTTCTGTTGCGCGCAGTTATTGCCATGGTTGTAGGGCTTATAGCTGCCGTCACTTTGCATTTCCCAAGTATTGCTATTGTCTTTAAGGTAATTTTTAACAATTTCATTTTTGATGCGTTTTTTACTGTATTCATCAAGAATTGGAAACATAATTTCAATGCGATGGTATAAATTTCTTTCCATCAGGTCGGCGCTTGAGCAAAAATAGTGCTCTTCTTCATTGATACGGAAATAGAACACGCGATGATGCTCAAGGAAACGACCAATAAAAGACAGTACTCTTATATTTTCTGACACCCCGGTTAATCCTGGTTTTAAACAACAAACACCCCTAACCAATAAATTGATTTTAACGCCTGCTTGTGAGGCTTTATATAGGGCCTGTATCATGATTTTATCGGTCAAACCATTTACCTTCAGCATGATTTCAGTATCTATGCCTTCAGTTGCGGCGGTACTGCATTGCTCTATAAATTGTAACAGCGTTTTTTGTAGGGTAAAGGGTGCATGGCTTAAGGCTTTAAGTTTGACCACTTTTCCAAGACCGGTTAACTGTTGGAAAATGATTTGCGTGTCCGCAGCAATGGTCGGTTCACACGTTAATAAACCCAAATCAGTGTAACGTTTGGCTGTTTGTTCGTGGTAATTGCCGGTGCTGAGATGTACATAACGCTTTAATTTCCCATGTACTCGTCTGACAACCAAAGTCATTTTTGCATGGGTTTTATAGCCAACGACACCATAGAGGACCAAAATACCGGCAGCATGTAGCCGGTTTGCCAGTTTTAAATTGGATTCTTCATCAAAACGAGCACGCAACTCAATGACTGCAGTCACTTCCTTCCCTGAGTGAGCCGCATCAACTAACGCGTCCACCATCACTGATTCAGCATGGGTGCGATAGAGCGTTTGGTTAATAGCCAAGACATTAGGATCAGCGGCAGCTTGCCGCACAAAATCAATCACCACTTCAAAACTTTGAAAAGGGTGGTGTAACAGTATGTCTTGTTCATCCAGTACGTTAAATAGATTGCGCTGCGGGTTATACAATTGTGGGTATTGTGCAGTAAAGGGTGGGTAATTTAAATCGGGTCTATCAATGTTGTTAATCACGTTCAGATAACGTTGTATATTGACTGGACCATCACAGTAATAAGTATCTTCATGGCGTAAATGGTATTTTTGTAGCAGAAAATCAATGATTTTTTCAGGGCAATTGTGTTCAATTTCCAGTCTTACTACATGTCCATAATGACGAGAAAAAATCTCACGTTGCACGGCTTTAGCCAGATCATCAATTTCTTCCTCTCTTAAAAACAAATCGCTGTTACGTGTTAACCGAAAAGAATAGCAACCACTGATCTCCATCCCGGGAAACAAACTATTCACATGTGTTTGAATAATAGAAGACAGATAAATAAAGTAATGTGCATCGCCACATAATTCCGAAGGCAGATGAATCATGCGTGGAATGGATCTGGGTGCATGCACTACCGCATAATTAATATTACGGTCAAAAGCGTCTTTGCCACTTAAGGAGATAATGAAGTTTAAGCTCTTATTAATTAATCTAGGCAAAGGGTGTGCTAAATCCAGGGCGATAGGACTGATGATGGGTAAAATTTCGTTTTTAAAATAGTGTTTTGCCCACAAATGGATGTCATCTGTCCACTCATCGGTGTCTAGAAAGTAGATGTTTTCTTTGCGCAATGCAGGCAGCAATTGTTTGTTAAAGATGCTGTAGAGTTGTTCACTTAATAGGTGGGCTTTTTGGCTGATTTGGCTATAGGCTTCATCGACCCGCAAACCATCTATGGTCAGTTTTCCCGAAGACAAGGCGATTTTTTCTTTAAGGCCGGCAACACGAATTTCAAAAAACTCATCGAGGTTGCTGCTGCAAATGCTGAGAAAGCGCATTCGCTCCAGTAATGGAATGCGCTCATCATTCGCAAGCATCAGTACTCTTTGATTAAATGCTATAGCAGAAAATTCTCTATTAATGTAATAATCTGGATTATCCAGCATGTTTTCCAAAGGCAATTCCCCTTAGTTTAAACAAAAACAAATACCAATAAACGCCATAAAGCCCCAGAAAGGCGATACATTGCCAAAGGCCAAAGCGAGAAAAAACAAGAAGCAACTTAAGGCAATAGCCAGGGAAAAATGCGTTTGTACTGTGTTTTGAGCCACTGAAAAAGTGGCAGCAGCCAATAAAGCCAAAGCACCGTATTGTACGGATATCATAATTTTGCGCGTTGCTGGACCTTGGTGGGATGTGAGCCAGACATAACCCGCTAAGGTTATAAGCAAGCCTGGAACATTAAGACAGAGTACGGCAAGGATTAAGCCGGTAACGCCTGCGGTTTTATAACCGATAAGCGCTGCTAATTTAACAGCCGTTAAGCCGGGAAATAAAAAACTGGAGCTTAACATGTTAATAAACTCTTCTTTTCCTACCCAGTGTCTGTAAGTGACCGCTTCGTACTCCAATAATTTCAACATGGAATTACCACCGCCTAAGGATATCAGTCCAATTTTGCTAAAACTATACATGATGGCCAGCAGTGTTTTTATCATCATAATAAACTGCCTTTTAAAAAGGTAACATAATCACAGGCAGTTTGACTACCGAGCAAGAGTTGACTAAGGGTTGCTACTAAAGAAGCGGAGTGTCCTTCTATGCAGGCACTGAAATAAATTTTTTCATTGACTAACAGTCGGGCCAGTTCCAGTTTGATGTGCGGCGTGGTGGCAAATTTATAAATGTAAGCCTCTTTTTTAACCAGGATGATTGTTCCTGTTTGCTGTGTTTCCCTGAGTATTTTGTTTAAGCGGGTGGTATTTTTGCTGTCTGGGTGCGCATCCTCTGGTCTGTTTTCAAGTTTGATCTTGGAGCCATATCCTATGGCAACAGGGCTGTGTTTTAGAATGGGTTTGTAGAGCAATTCATTGTGGCGGCGTTTGATATTATAATTTTTGTCGGGCAATAGATAATAACTGTCTTCTTTAAACTTATTCTTATAACAAGACAGTAATAATAATGAGTTATCAATTAGATTTAAAATAATGGGCTGATTATCGGGCCAAAAAAACCGGGCTTCCCATTTGAGCTTTTCTTTATCATGCGGTTTAAAATGGCAAATAGAGTTTGTTTTTTCCATGGCAAAGGAAAAATTCCAAATAAGTCGGTGAGTTAGCGGTGATTTATCCATATAAATGTCTTATTTTAGACAATGGTGCATGAGGGGTTTTTCATGCGTCATTGTTCGGTATATACTAACAATCTATCCTACAATAAAAAAAAAGCAAGGGACGGTGTTTTTATGG
This sequence comes from Legionellales bacterium, assembly GCA_044445305.1. Lineage (GTDB taxonomy): Bacteria > Pseudomonadota > Gammaproteobacteria > Legionellales > Legionellaceae > Legionella. Next base: position 6,311 of record JBIODT010000100.1, read on the forward strand.
CTACTGCGTTATTGTTACTTTATGTAATATTTACTTTAATTGTGCTTTATAGAGCAATGCAACCACTGGTTTGGGAGCTGGGTAGTTTGCTTTACCTAGCCGCAGCCACGGTTTATATGGGCTTTCATGTCGTCATTGGTATGGCGGTATTTATTATTATTGCGATACTCCTGATAGAATTAAAACCACTGCGTATTTTAATTAGTGATTACCTTTATAAAACCGCAGGAAAATCCATTCCTAAATTATCTAAAACTGAAGAAGAAGCTTTGAATGCAGGGGATACTTGGTTAGAGCAGGACATTTTTACAGGCAAACCTGATTGGAATCGATTGGCTAACATTGTTACCGAACTGAGTGTTGAGGAGCAATCCTTTCTTGATAATGAAACACAAACTTTATGTTCTATGTTGGATGATTGGGAAATCAATCAGAATCATGATTTACCGCCCAAAGTTTGGACTTATCTGAAAGAAAATGGTTTCTTTGGTTTGGTGATACCTACGGAATTTGGTGGTAAAGGCTTTTCTGCTCGAGGACATTCAGATGTCGTGATGAAAATTGCCAGCCGCTCAGGTGCGGCGGCAGTGACCGTAATGGTGCCCAATTCTTTAGGCCCGGGCGAGTTGTTAAATTATTATGGAACCGATGCGCAAAAAGCCTATTACCTGCCTCGTCTGGCCAAGGGGATCGACGTTCCTTGTTTTGCCTTGACTGAACCAGGTGCAGGCAGTGATGCCACCTCCATCCAATCCGATGCCATAGTTATTAAAAAAGAAATTGACGGTAAATCGGTACTGGGATTAAGCATCACTTTGGACAAGCGCTGGATTACCTTGGCTCCGATAGCTACTTTGATAGGCTTGGCGGTCAATTTAAAAGATCCTGAGGGTTTATTGCAAGGAGAAGGTGCGGAAGGGATTACTTGTTTGCTTATCCCACGTGATACCGAGCATCTGGAAATCGGTAACAGGCACTTGCCTGGAAATCAAGCGTTTATGAATGGAACCTTACGTGCTAAGGATTTATTTGTACCTATTACCAGTATTATTGGTGGTCAGAAGAAAGCCGGTTGTGGTTGGCAAATGTTAGTAGAATGCTTGTCCATCGGCCGTTCTATCTCTTTACCGGCACTTGGGGCTGCCTCCTCATCCATTTCTTATATTACAACCGGTGCGTTTGCGCGTATTCGTCGTCAATTTAATGTGGAAATTGCTCAATTTGAAGGTGTGGCGGAAAAACTGGCTGAAATTGCCGGATTAAATTACTTAATTAATGCCACCCGTCTGCTTACAGTTGCTGCGGTTAATGAGCATAAAAAACCTTCGGTTGCTTCAGCCATTACTAAATATTTTAATACGGAATTGGCGAGAATCGTTGTTAATTCTGCTATGGATGTACATGCAGGACGCTCGGTAGTTGTGGGGCCACGCAATTATTTATCGGGTCCTTATAATGGGATCCCCATATCGATTACGGTAGAGGGCGCTAATATTATGTCTAGAAACCTGCTGATTTTTGGACAGGGCTCTATGGCATGTCATCCCTTTATACGTAAAGAGTTCTATGCTGTTGCTGGTGAAGATAAAGAAGCCTTTAGAGGTTTGATTTGGGGTCATATTGCTTACTTCATGCAAAATTTAGCCAAGGCCGTGTGTTCGGCATGGACTGGGGGTCTGTTTGTCTGTGTGCCTAAGGGTGCTATGAAATGTGAGTACAAGCGCCTGGCTCGTTTGTCGCATGCTTATGCCTGGCTCGCCGATTTGTCGTTGATTTGTTTGGGTGGCGATTTAAAACGCAAAGAGCGCGTGTCAGCACGCTTGGCGGATGGCATGTCTTATCTGTATATGGCTATGGCGGCTTTGCGCAATGTGCAATTACATGCAGACAATCAGGATGAGCAGCTTCACGCCCAGTGGGCCGTGCGCTATTGTTTTTATCATGCTCAAAAATCCATGATAGCCTTATGTCGAAATTTCCCATCTAAACCCTTAGGTTTTATAGCGCGTTGGCTGGCCTTCCCTTTTGGGCAAACCATGCACTATCCTAATGACAAACTGGATCAGAAATTAGCCCGATTGATGACGGGTAATAATGACTACCGCGAACGTATGAAAAATTACCTGTATCTAAGTGGTGATTCGGAGCAACCCATCGATAAAATGGAGCAAGCTTTACAGTTAATTATTCAAACCGACAGCCTTGCAGCCAAGATCAGCGATTTAAAGCGCTACAAGTATGCAAAATTAACCGAAAAAATGCATGAAAAAGTGGCTAAGGGTGAGCTCACGCAACAAGAGATGCAGGATTTACTTGCCATGGAAGCAGCACGATTTGATGCGATATTAGTAGATGAATTTACTTTTGATTCTATGAAAAAGAAAACCTTTGATTCGGTTATTGGCACTATCAAATCACCATTTATGTAAGATTTGGGGGCTGTTTAAAAACCAGCAGTCGTTACCATGATGGTTTTATGCTACAATTTAGATTATATTTTAGTCATAGTTAAAT
>JBIODT010000101.1:0-8813 GCA_044445305.1 Legionellales bacterium
ATTGTAGGTTGGGCCTTGGCCCAACATGGTGGGAATAGAACAGTCAAGTCATTTTGATAAATTGTTGGGCCAAGGCCCAACCTACAATGCGACAACCCTGGACTATAGTATTAGCCAAAAGCATTAATTCCTGTAATATGCTTGCCTAAAACCAAGGTATGCACATTATCGGTACCTTCATAGGTAAAGACAGATTCTAAGTTAAGCATGTGTCTTATCACGTGGTATTCAAGACTGATTCCATTCGCACCTAGTAGATTTCTACAGGTTCTGGCAATTTTTAATGCTTCACGACAGGCGTTGCCTTTGGCTAAAGAAATCATAGTGGGCGTTTCACGCTGCTGATCTTTTAATCTGCCGGTCTGTAAATTCAGGCATTGTGCTTTAATGATTTCTGAATACATGGACGCTAAATCTTTTTGAATTAATTGAAAAGAGGCTAAAGGCTTGTCAAACTGCTTGCGTGCTAATAAATAATCACGAGTAATATCAAAACAGGCCATGGCGGCACCCATAGCACCCCAAGCAATGCCATAACGAGCCTGATTTAAGCAGCTTAATGCTGCCGCAAGTCCTTTGACACTGCCAGGCAGGTAATTTTCATCTGGGACAAAAACATGGTCAAAAACCAACTCCCCAGTAATTGAAGCGCGTAATGACATTTTTAATTTAATTTCAGGACAACTCACGCCTTTAGACTTGGTATCTACTATAAAGCCCCGGATCCCTTCATCAGTCTTAGCCCAAACAATGGCAATGTCAGCAATGGGTGCATTGGTAATCCACATTTTCGCACCATTGAGCTGCCAACCACCACTGACTTTCTTAGCATAAGTTCTCATACTAGCAGGATCTGAGCCTGAGTCTGGCTCAGTTAAACCAAAACAGCCAATGACTTCACCTGCAGCCATTGCGGGTAAATAATGCATTTTTTGCGCTTCACTACCAAAGCGAAATATAGGGTACATACATAAAGAGCTTTGTACTGAAACGAAACTGCGTAAGCCGCTGTCGCCTTTTTCTAATTCTTGACAGACCAGACCGTAAGCAACATAAGATGCCTCTGCGCCACCATATTGCGCAGGCAAAGTTAAACCGAGTAACCCCAGTTTTGCCGATTGCTTGATGAGCACCTGTGGGAAATGAGCATGCTCAAAAGACTCAGCCATTAAAGGCACAACATCATGACTCACAAAACGTGCCACACTGTCACGTATCAGCCGTTCGTCGTCTTGCAGCTGCTCATCAAGAAATAACAAATCATCCATATTCTTTCTCCTCTAATGCCAGTAACGCCTCAACGATACGTTCCTTAGTATATACAGTCTCTTCTAAATTTAAAACTGCTGCTACAATTGGCTTTTTATGGGCAAATAAACTACAATCTGTTTATGGGGTATAAAAGGAGTTTATTATGAAAATAACATATGGATTGCTAATAGGCGTTATTTTGCTCACATCGGGCTGTACTTATTACACAACCGAGATTGTAGATTACCCTCAAGTTAGTGTTGCGCCCATAGTGACTTACCAATCAGTAGGTTTTGCACCCGCGGTTGTACCCACTTATTATTATGGTGTGCAAGAGCCGATTGATGTTACGACCAATATAGTTGATTACTATTAGTTGGACTTAGGACGCGATCCTTTGAGGATGATATTATGCCAACACATCAAGCAACAGCACAAGCCATATACATGCAGCGCCTGATTGAAATAGCACAAGAGCAATTGAGCGCGAAAGCCACTGATATGACAGAACTTGCTTTTGATCCTCAAGGTCGACTGTTAATTGATGTTACCCTTTCTGAAATAGAACAGCGAAAAATAATAAGTGCCATCAATAAGTCTACCGGACACTCACCCCCATTTAGCCAAAGTGATGGCGGATTAAAAGCGGCTCTGGGTCGAAAGTTTACGCCAACTACAACGATAAGCTTAGATACTAATAACCTACCCACACTACACCAACGATTTAAAGAGAAATTAACTGCTAAATTAAGCACTATGAATTTGGAAGAAAAATACCCTGATGCCAGTAAAACCGCCCTGATAAATAACATTTTATATAGGATGGATGGCTGTCAACAAACAACCCATGCATCCCCGCAAGCGAAAGGAAGCATTATTGCACTACAACAAGAATTTCATTTTCACATGGCCCTGGTATCACGCGTTTATCAAAAAATATTGTCCAATAAATCAATAGAAGACAAAGCAGCCATTGAAACAAAAATGAAACGGGCGCAGCAAGAAGCCATGCTCCTAATCAACGAGTTGGTAATGACTGCCTATGCCAAGGCATTAGTACCTGCTACCCTGGATAATTTTAATGGCTCAATGAATATTGCGGTATTAAATAAAGCATTGGATAAAGCCAGAAAAGAACTATTTCCCAAAGCGCATGCTATTTTAAGACAGACCATGCAAAAGACTGGTTTGAAGTTATCAGCAAAAGATTTAGAAAAAAAACAATTAAAATACCTGGCAGAAGGCATGACGGCAACAGCCAATGACCTACTACACACTGACCATGGCCAGGGATTAGCAATATGGATAGCTGGCTCGGAACATACCGCTCATCATAGAGTTGTAGGGGAGCAATTCGCCCACAGACAAATAATAACCCATATTTTGAATGCTGATGACCATATTTCTGCCAATCCAAACCATCGCCTGCAAATACGCACACCATCACCCGTTATGAAAGAAGGTCTGACAGACAACAAGGCTTATATCGCTGATGTTCGTATTAAATTAACTGCCATTACAAGAGAATACGATCTAAAAACCCGTTTAGTACCTCATGGCACAATGCAACGTGCTTTTATCTACAACAGTTATACTGCAATAAACGATACCTTAGGTGATATCAATGGTAACTTACAAACACAAAGTGCCATGCATATTTTACAAGGAGCCCACCGTTACAATGCCGCTCAACTACGGGACCATCCTCCTGTTTATTGCTTGGTACAAAACATCTCTGTTAATGGTTTTGGTGATCAATTGGGTTACGGTACCGGTAACCCATTAATAGAAGAATCAACTTTGATGGCTGAGATGGCTTTTTTGCATACTCTTTATGATACAGCTGCACCAGAGCAGCAACAACAAATTGAACGCATATTTAACCGCTATGCGGTTTTTCTTGAGCGAAAGCTCGATAGTGAGTCCTTTTTTTCGCAAGTCGCAGAAGGATATAAAGCCAAAACTCTGATTCAAGAGCTCAAAACACAATGGCGACAGGAGCAATTACCACCCGTTGCTAATGAACCCATTCAGCAGCAGGCCAAACTTGCTTTAAAAACCTTAATTGCCAATGAGTTACATGGTCATCATGAATTCTCTAAATTAGTGCAATCCTTATCAGTATTTGTAGAAGAGGCCTCGATTGGTGGCTGCAAGAGTGGCAATGAACGCGCTCAAGCCATTAATGGCCGCGTGTCCGTATTGGATAGTGTGGCCACTGGTAAAAGTCAAGCAACAGACGAGGTTATGAAGTTGCTGTCTGCACTGGCACGAGGTACAGGTAACGTTAAAAAAACCGCCCAAGCACTGAAAAGTGTTATTGACACAGACTACAATCAAGTTGGTTTACAAAGTGCCGCATCAAACATCAGCTCCTTAGACCAAGGTTCTTCAGCAAAAATTGAGGCGAAACCAGCATTTCTTAACGCGTTTTGGATGCCCAAGTTTGTTGCCAAAATTATTAGCAAATTGTTTTTATCCAGGAATTATGCGGAAGAATCAAACTTAAACAACAACCAGCAATCAGAATCCGGAGCATTGCAAGCCCACAAAAAATTAACAACACAAATGAGAAGCGCGTGGGCAGAGCCTTTTAAAAAGACAGCGTACGAACCCTCATTTAAGAGCAGTGACCGTAGAATACGCCCCAAAATGGGGTGGCCATTAGCAGAGCAGGAAAAACGTATTTTACCAGACTTGCATTTTGGCTCTGGCACCCTGAGAGTTACACCATCTCAATCGCCACCGAGTAGCTCACCGATTACCCACCCACAAAGTCATGCAGTTGAGAATGAAGACGACCCCAATGATGACGATTTGCCGCCATCTGGCACGCAAATCCATTATTAAGGAACGTGCCTAAGGGCTTGTCACTCTATAAAGCTTACTACAGGCTTTATTGTCCACGCGAGGACTTTTAACACCATAAAACAAACCCTTAGCTAGATAATAACACACTTGTTCATCGCTTAAAGTATCCAGACAGTGCGCTAATGTTTTCTGTTGGCAGTCTGGAAAAATAGCGTCTGGTGAACTTAAAGCAGTGTATTGTTCATTATTCCAGTTTTGCGTGCTGGAGGTATAATAAGTGGTGAAGTTTTTCACACGCATTTTCTGGTCTAGCTGAAACAATTTCATTCCAGGATTGTTATGATGATTGCGGCTGATGCTGGGTGTTGAGTAAGCATAAATAGAGTGACCCTCGGCCAATTGGATTTTTCTAAATTCATCCATGTGTGAATGAGATGTGAGCAGGGTAATTTGCGCATATTTTTGATGGTATTGTTCTAGTAGTTGGATAAACGCTGCCAAATATTGCGGTTGCCAAAGAAGACTGCCAGTATAATTATTTCCTGGTGGTTCGTGCATTGCGATTATTAATTGCTGCCCTTGGTGTTGTTTTAGTTGCTCATTAAGCCAATTCAGCTGCATCAGCGCATCTCGTTCCTGATTGGGATATTTGGGCCATAATACCTGCGTTTTCATCCACTGCGTGCTATTCAAAACCAGCAATATCAGTTGTTTGTTATCAGGTATAACATAGCTGGAGTAATAGCCTTCACTGTACATGTGGCTCTTATCAATGATTAAACCATCACAATAAACACAAGCACCACTCCAATGGGTTGCGAAATTTAAAGGCGATTTGCCTTCTACCTCAAACGGCTGGTAATTACCAAATAAAGAATCATTGTTACCACTGATATAAAACATGGGTTTTTTTAATGTGTCTGCCGCATACAAGCCATGAAAAACAGTTTTTTCATATGCTTCTTTTTCTGCTGAATAGCCGAATAGATGAGTAGGTAAATCACCTAAAACAAGTATGAAATCCGCTTTTTTACTCAACTCTTTGGCTTTGTCCAAAGCAACCGCCAAGAATTTATCCCCAGTATCGTGACCGTCTTCTGACGTATTTTGAGGGCCGTAATGAAAGTCTGAGAGCGTTAAAAAACTGACGCCTGCAAAAGCAGTAGAAGCAAAACACACCAGCAATATCAATATTTTTTTTATTAGATTCATTGAGAACACCTTATTGAGCCTTGAATCACGATGCATGGCAAACAGTTATGAAATGACACACCGTACTAAAAAAGTGCATCAAGGCTGCGCGCTACGCCATCCACCTAAAAACCACAAATTGTAACCGCGCACAGTATGGTGACGGAGACCCTTCTCCCGCTGGCGGGAGAAGGTGCCCGACAGGGCGGATGAGGGTGGATTATATTGGTCATTAGAAGCGCTGCCTAAGGTATTTTTCATGCAGCGCCTGCCAAAAGCTATACCGCTTCGCGAATAATCCAGGTTCGCTGTGCATTGTCTGTAGCAGCTTGCATCCATAATAACATCGGTCTGCCATTTGCTGTGATTGGCAAGCTACTGGATGATAAAGCAACCGCAAAGGGGTACTTTTTACTTAGAGATTGCAATGCCGACCAGACGCTGTTCGCATTGGCTTGCTTGTCATTGACAATCAGCTCATTGCCTCGATAGATGACATTAACTGACTGGCCTCTTAATGCGAGTTTCACCACTGACTCCAAGCGGCGCCACTTTGCCTGATGACGCCGTTGTAGATCGCCCTCAGTAGGATTTAATTGAAAATTAACACGTGCGTGCGGAGCAAAAACCCTGGCCAAGCGGTTGCTGCCTGGGCTCAGTTGGAGAAAATACGTCGTGAGTGCATCTAACAAAGGACGCCCAGGACCTGATGCCTTGCCACCAGGCAATCTATTGATGAACATCGCAAAGGCTAAAGTATGGCCATTAGCTGTGTATAAATAACCTGAAAGACTGTTCATGCCCGTCATCGTGCCTGTTTTAGCGCGTACAAAGCCTTGTTGACTGGGCGTACGGAAGCGTTTTTGCAACGTACCATCACGACCCGATATAGGTAAGGCTGAAATGTATTCATAAGACAAAGGGAAACGCTGATACAAAAATTTTAATAAAGAAATGGTTTGCTCAGGCGTTACCATATTATAACGTGACAATCCAGAGCCATCGGTAAACACGGCGCTTTTTAAATCAATGCCTGTCTGCTTTTGTAAAAAATCCTTAACCACGGGCTGCGCGTCATTCCAATTTACAGGCGCACCCTTGATGTTGGCTGCTGCATGTAAATACAAACTGTCCGCATACAAGTTATCAGACGGCTTTAGAGTATCTGCCATCAATTGAGAAATGGGTTTTGAATACTCAGTGGCTAATAATAACGAGCCTGCTGGCGCCTTGCCCAGTTGAACGGGTCCGTTAAATTGAATATTGGCTTTTGCCAATTCACTTTTGATAATGCCCTGCGCATAAACCAAAGGATTTTTAATAGGCATGCGCTGTTGCACTGCCCATTGCCCAACACCAACACAGCCACTCACTGTTAATTTATTGTCTTTATCCAAACTCAAACCGACGCCGCACCCTTTGGCATTGGCTTTGGTTTTGGCTTGATTGTTTATAAGTATTGAGCCACCGTCATCATCAACCTCAACAACTGCAGCATCATCTGCTTTAGCACCTGGATTTACTGTAACTATGAGTCGATTAGAATCAACCATTAACGGTGCTATGGGCGCACCATAGCTATAAGAAAAATCTGCGGTCAACCAACCTGGTGGGTAAACAGGAACTGCAGCCAAGCTGCTGTCGATTAATACCTTTCCCTGAATGGCAGTTACATTCCAAGCTTTAAGTGAGGCCAGTAAAGAGCGCAGCTCATTGCGGCTAAAAGAAGGATCGCCACTCAAATGGATATAAAGATTTCCGTTAAGAACACCTTGTTGAATGTGTCCGGCGCTGGTACTTAATTGATTTTTAAAGCGATAGTCAGGCCCAAGAGCCATAAGGGCAGCCGCTTCTGAAAAAAGTTTCATATTACTGGCAGGAATAAACAAACGCCCTGCATTGCGACTGTAAAGCGTTTCACCTGAAGTTAAATCGGCAACCACGATTCCAAGATTGGCGTTGGGATTGATACGATTAATCAATTTATCTACATCATTTTGTCCAACAGCAGTAGCTGACACTGACCATAAGGCCCACAGAGCCATGGATGTTAACGTCCTTTTCATCAATAGAGGTTCCTTAACTGAGTTAAGTTCAATCATATCTTAAGCCCAAGCGATCCAACAGCCCTGCAAGCGTATCATTATCGAAAAACTTTAGCTTTAACCACCCACCTTGCTCATTATCATTCATAATTTGCACAGGAGCGCCAACTTGCTCTGCCAGGATGATTTGCAGACGTTCAATATCGCGGTCTGTTTTGGCATTCTTAGGCGTTAAGATTGCTTTGTTTTTTGTGGCTTTTACTGCTTGCTCTAACTGCCTCACAGACCATTTTTCATCTACAGTCTGTTGTGCTAAAAGTTCTTGTTGTGCGGGCTCTAGTCCTATGAGTACCTTTGCATGACCCGACGATAATAATTTATTACGAATGAATTGTTTCACCAGAGCAGTCAAAGCAAGTAGACGTACAATATTCGCTATATGGCTGCGTGATTTACTGACCAAAATTGCAATTTCATCCTGGTGGTAATGAAATTCATCCATTAAACGACGGTAACCACTCGCCTCTTCAATTAAATTCAAATCTTGACGCTGGATGTTTTCAATTAAAGTCAATGCACAGGCTTGTTGGTCGCTGTACTCACCTACAAGACAAGGTACCTCCAGCAATCCTGCCAGCTTGGCTGCGCGCCACCGCCTTTCCCCTGCAATAATTTCATAACGTTGCTTGGCAATAACTCTTACCAACAAAGGCTCAATTAAACCTTGAGTTGCAACAGACTGAGCCAACTCATGCAGGGCTGCAGCATCAAAATCTTGCCTGGGCTGATATTGACCCGCTTGTAATCGGTCTGTAGCTATATATTGAAATTCTGCTTGCATGGAATAAAGACGCTTAGGGACAGATTTGTTCCTTAATGACAGTAAGGCAGATTGTTTCATACTCTATGCTGAAATGGAATTGTTCGTGGCCACGCGCGCACAGTTGTCGCATTATACTGCTGTCGGTTGGGCCTTGGCCCAACATGGTGGGAATAGAATAGTTTGAAAATTCTAATGACTTACAACAATGGTCTAGATTTTCAGCACGCTATAAAAATAGGTACTATACTCAAGTGATGAATGAGCATTTTTTTGGAGGTATCATGTCTAACTTTGCCTTTACTAATGAGCTATATAATGAAATTTTTATCATTCAAACTCTGGAATCAGCATTAATTGTAGCTGAAGAACCAAAAGGCCGTGAGCGTATAGAAAAAAAATTAGTGGAGATCCGAGCGCGCTATGCTGTGATTCCTGAGCTTGAGCGACTAGCGTTTAGAGGGTTTTTGCGCGACATAAATTCAACCAATTTAGAGCTGATACTCTATGGCAATAACACCGACGCCATCCCTGCTGTTCCCCAAAAAAAGGCCATGCCCTCTGATGCAGACATTAAGGGTGTATTCAACAAAACAAATGACACCTACCAATATTTTCAATCGACCGAAGCAGAGCGTCAGGCTTTTATAAAGTTTTTTAAATTATGTAAAGTGACCGCTGATTACATAGAATGC
>JBIODT010000102.1:0-8740 GCA_044445305.1 Legionellales bacterium
ATTTATTGATGAGGCCAATTTAACTGCTAGCAATTGGACTGTTTTTGAAGGGTTGTTTCAAACAGCACCGGGTCTGTTAATTGATGAGGACTACTGTCCATTGACACCCGAGCACAAGGTTGTTTTTGCTGGCAATCCTGTTAGTTACGGTGATGGCAGGAAACTCGCCTCCTTGTTTGTTGAACACGGCAATACCGTGGTTTTTGAGCCACTGCCGGAAGCACTGCTGTATGAGGATGTGTTAAAACCCCTGTTTGATGAGCTTGGTATTATGCCCGCATTAAGAGAGTCTGCTGTAACGGCTTTTTTTGCGGTCTATCGCTTTCTAGTGGCTTGTTCCACCACTGACGTTTTGATCTCACCCCGTGAATTACAAATGATGGCGCTGTTAACCCTCAGCCATTGCCAGCGTTATCCCCTCGCTAATATACAAACAGTGGCAAAACACTATGCACATACCCTAGCGAAAAACCTGGCACCGGCAGCGCATAGGGCGGAATTTGATCAATTGTTTAAACCGCTAGCGCCTTTACCTTTTGCTAAGATTCTAGACGCTGATGACTTCCTCATGACCCCATCACGCCAAGACCTGGGTCACTTATTTCAAGCTCTATTAGACCTGAGATCAATGCGACAAGCTAAGGCTAAGCAAGTTTTAAATAGTGACAGTCCTTCTTATAAAGCCTTTCAATTTGGCGGTTTGGGCGCACTGATTGTAGATGGTGAACCAGGTATTGGTAAAACAGAATTGGTCATCAACATGCTGGAGTGCAACGGCTTTAAACAACAAACGAACCTTCGAGTGGCTTCGGTTCACAAAAAGCCCTTTTACCATCTAGCAGTCAATTCTTCATTTGCAGACAAAGAGCGCTTATTATTGAAAGCCTTTGATGAAGGTGCTGTAGTGGTTATTGATGAAATCAACAGTTCGTTTATGATGGAACAATTGCTTAACGACTTATTGATGGGCAAGGCGCCTAATAATGCGCCCCCAAAAACCCCAGGATTTATGATCATAGGCACCCAAAATCCCATAACCATGGCTGGTCGACGGGCGCCCAGTACCGCCCTTCTGCGCCGCTGTATCAGCGAAACGCTGCCCACTTATCCTGATGAAGAGTTGCATAACATCTTACGTGTGAAAAATGCCACCGATACCGATGCCATCGAACTGGTCGCAGCCTTTAATAAAAACCGCGAACATGCCAAAATAAATCGTCTGTCACCCGCCCCCTCTTGTCGGGATTTATTCAACTTTACTGACAAGGCTGTTAACGAGCAGCAACAGGCAGTGGCAGCACAAGACGTTATGCCTTTAGCTGCCAAGGCCAAAGTTAGCAGAAGGGCGGGTTTACGCTTTTTTAATGCCGTGAAAGAGCAACAGCCAAAGAGACCATTGATGATTCAAGATGCACCTATTGAAGAATCGGTGAGCCACGCCACTAAAAAGAGAGGCAAAGACATGTTGGGTATTTCATTGAAGACAGCCTCTATACGCCTTGCGTCAAAATATTGAGCTTCGTCATGCCCGTTGTTTCTTCTGGCCTGCATTTTTATTTGAATAAGGCTGCAGGCGTCTTTTTGCATGCTGCCTTATTCAAAACTCTATTCAAGTCCCTCATTTCGCGTTAGGATTAGGTTTTTTCAACAGAGTAGAGTCGATGGCGCAATTAGAGGATAAAGTCGTGCACTCAGTGCAGCAACAGGTGTTGCAATTAAGCACTTACCTGAATTCACGTATTTTAGGTCAAACAGGCTTGATCTCGCGCTTGTTAATTGCCTTGCTTGCAGATGGTCATTTATTGGTTGAAGGTGCGCCAGGTTTGGCAAAAACCCGTGCGGTAAAGGAATTGTCTGATGGCGTTGAAGGCGCTTTTCACCGCATCCAATTTACCCCGGATTTGTTGCCAGGTGATTTGACTGGGACCGATGTTTATCACCCGCAAAATGGCTCTTTTGTGTTCCAACAAGGGCCTTTATTTCACCATTTGATTTTAGCCGATGAAATTAACCGCGCTCCGGCAAAGGTGCAGTCTGCCTTACTGGAAGCTATGGCTGAAAGGCAAGTTACTGTTGGTGGTACCACTTACCCACTGCCGGAATTATTCTTAGTGATGGCAACGCAAAATCCAATTGAACAAGAAGGAACTTACCCCTTACCAGAAGCGCAATTAGACCGGTTTTTGATGTATGTGAAAATTGATTATCCCGAGGCAAAAATAGAGCATGACATTCTTGCTTTAGCCAGAAGGGAGGCTTTAGGAGTGCCTGATGCCAACAAGACGCAAATGGCACCGCTGGCACAGAAGACTTTATTTGAGGCCCGCCAGCAAGTACTGCAAGTACATACCAGCGACGCTTTAGAACATTATTTGGTCCAATTGGTGGTTGCAACACGTAATCCAGGGACTTATAGCGAAGAATTAGGCCGTTGGTTGCGTTTTGGTGCCAGTCCTCGCGCGACCATTGCCTTAGACCGATGCTCTAAAGCACACGCCTGGCTTGCTGGCCGTGATTATGTGATCCCCGATGACATTCATGCCATTGCTCATGACGTCTTGCGCCACCGAATTTTATTAAGCTTTGAGGCTGAGGCGGAAGGAATCAACAGTGATGATTTTATTGATTCTTTATTACGCTTGGTAGCAGTTCCTTAGGATTTTTATATGGTTAATGGTGTGGTCGCAGAATTAAACGAACTGATAGACCTGAGGCGCTATGCTGGTTCAACCCGATACCAGCCTGAGGGCAAGGCTTTGCGCTCTGGTAACCGCTTGTCTAAAATTCGTGGCCGGGGTATGGACTTCTCTGAGGTCAGACACTATCAGGCAGGAGATGACACGCGACGTATGGATTGGCGCGTTACCGCACGGACAGGTCGACCGCATGTTAAAGTGTATCAAGAAGAACGCGAAAGACCCGTGGTGATTTTGGTTGATTTTAATCCTTCAATGATCTTTGGTACCAGAATAGCCTTCAAATCAGTAGTAGCGGCACGATTGGCCGCACTGTTGGCATGGACCACCATGAAACATGGTGACCGGGTTGGTGGCTTTTTTTTCTCAGCCACCGAGCACAGCGAGTTTAGTCCTCGTGGACGTGATCTGGGGGTGCTGCCGTTGTTGGCCTCTTTAAGTCATTATACCAATCAGACCGATGCGCAACGAGAGCAACCCTCTCGAGCACTCAGTGATGCGTTGGTGCGTTTGCGGCGCGTGGTGAGGCCGGGAAGTCTCGTGGTGTTAATTAGTGATTTTTATGGGCTGGACTCTGATTGTGAAAACCATTTAAACCGATTGCGGGCTCATAATGATCTGTTGGCCTACCACGTTTGTGACCCGGTGGAGCTGGCACCGCCTAAGCCACAATGTTATGCGATTACCGATGGACAGCAAGAGCTGGTACTGGATACCCGCCTTAGTTCAGTTAGTAGCGCTTATGAGCAGTATTGTCAGCAGAGAATGGCGCAGGTGCAAAATCAGTTCCAACGGGTGCAAGTTCAATGCATACAAACTACTGCAGCAACCAATCTAACTCATTTGGTCCGTCAGACTTTTTTGAGGAAGACTCGTGGCTAACAACAACGCTTTAGCACAGTTAAAGGACATTCACCTCCCTGGGCCTGTTTCCTGGTGGCCTTTAGCACCCGGATGGTATGTGCTGCTTATTCTTGCTTTGTTGCTGTGCTTGGGTTTGGCTGGTTTTTTCTATAAAAAAGGCCGCCATGCTCGCCCCAAAAAACAAGCACTGGCTTTGCTTGCCCGCTACCAGCAAGATTATGAGCGGGAGCACAACACGCAATTAACCAGTGCCAGAATTTCACAATTATTAAGGCGGGTTGCTTTGGTGTATTTTCCACGAGAACAAGTGGCAGGGCTTCATGGTGACGCCTGGGTGAATTTTTTAAATCAAACCAGCAACGGACTTGATTTTAAACCGGTACAAGCCATGCTGTTAGAGGCGCCCTTTCAAGCAGTAACCACAGTCAGCCTCAAGCCGCTGCTTACTCGGGCAGCACTTTGGATAAAGCAAAGGAAAGTTCCATGTTCGAATTAACCAACCCATGGATGTTATTGTTGCTCCCCATGCCCCTGCTGTTATGGTACGTCCTACCTTGCGTGAAAGTACAATTGCCCGTTGCTTTAAAAGTCCCTTTTTTTCAAGCCATGTCAGGCATTGTGGCGGCAGAGACGCATTTTATTTTTGCGCGCACTTTACTGTTAATCCCCGCCTTGATTTGGTGCTCTTTGGTTGTTGCACTGGCAGGGCCTCGTTGGGTGGGTGAACCCCGACCAGTGGCTCGGGACGGTTACAACATCATGATGGCTTTGGATTTATCCGGCAGTATGGAAATCACGGACATGCTGTTACACGGACGTCCTGTTAGCCGTTTGGCCGTAGTAAAACGTGCTGCAGCGCAATTTGTGCAGGACCGAACGGGGGATAAAATCGGTTTGATTTTGTTTGGCACACGTGCCTATTTGCAAACCCCGTTAACTTACGACCGACACAGTGTCTTCATGCGCATAGAAGATGCAACTGCGGGTCTGGCAGGAAAAACAACTTCTATTGGTGATGCCCTTGGTTTGGCGGTGAAACGCTTGGAAGATGTACCCAAGAAAGGACGCATTATTATTTTATTAACGGATGGTGCCAATAATTCAGGGGTCTTAGCGCCTTTAAAAGCAGCAGAGCTGGCTAAGGATGACGGCATCAAAGTCTATACCATAGGCTTAGGCTCGGAAGCCGATCCTGGCGCGCTCAACAATGGTCTTTTCATGCCCAACGTCGCCGCTGATTTGGATGAGGGCACTTTAAAAAAAATTGCAGCAATGACTGGCGGGCAGTATTTTCGAGCAGCTGATACCGAAACCTTGCATGCCATTTATAAAACCATTCATCAATTAGAAACAGTGAGTCAAGAGCAGGCAACCATTCGACCACAAAAAGACTATTATCCTTGGTTTGTAGCCTGCGCTTTGTTACTTTGTTTTTATTGGTTGGCTTATCAAGCTGATTTACTGCGCCTAAGGTCTGGGGTATTGAAAACATGACAGCATCGTTTCATTTTTTAAGGCCTTGGTGCTTTTTAGCCTTAGTGCCATTATTGGGTTTGATCCTGCTGTTATGGCGACAACAGCCACGTTTACATGCTTGGGCTAACATTTGTGACAGCCATTTACTGGCTCATTTAATACAAAGAAAAGGACAGGGTAAGCGCATGTTTTCTTTGTTTTTTTTATTTTTAAGTGCATTTTTTATGGTCATTAGTGGCGCCGGTCCTACTTGGGTTAAATTGCCTGTAGCTACCTATAAGTTTATCCAGCCTAGGGTATTGGTATTGGATATGTCCGAACACATGCTGTTACAGGATTTGTCACCCAATCGACTGAGCCGCGCTAAATTCATCATACATGATTTATTAATGAGAACAGATGTGGGTCAATTTGGACTGGTGGTCTTTACTGGTGAGCCTTTCGTCGTCTCACCTTTAACCGACGATGGGCACACTATTGCCTCACTTTTATCCACGTTGACGCCAGATATCATGCCCGTTGATGGTCAAAATCTGGAAAGCGCTCTCGCAGAAGCCAGTCAATTGATCAAAGCAGCGGGATATGCTCAGGGTCAAATTTTAGTTTTAACAGCTGATTCACCTTCAGTGGCAGCGATTGCTCTGGCTAAGAAATTGGCGCATGGTGGTGTTTTTTCATCGATTATGCCCATGACTGCAGAGACCAATTTGCATCCCTTGTTTCAGCGTTTTGCTGATTCAGGTGCTGGGCAATTGTTGCTGTACCCCTCTGCTGCAAATGATTTGCAACAGTGGCTCAATCAAGGGACTAGAGACGAGACCTTTGCCTTGAGCAAGGATGATGACATCCCTCTTTGGCGTGATGAGGGGCGGTGGTTTTTATGGCCCGCTTTGCTGTTGTTATTGCCAGTCTTTAGACGTGGTTGGTTGCAGCGGGTGGCGGTATGAGCAGAAGGCTGTTATTGGACCCGCGGATGCCAGGCAGGCGGTTGATTGCAAGTGGCCTATTGATGTTGGCCTCAATATCAGTGCAGGCATTGAACTGGACGGATTTGTGGTTGAATCCAGATCAACAAGGGCAGCTGTTGATGACAAAAGGTGACTATGTAAGCGCTAAAGATGTTTTTAAAGACAGCAATTGGCGTGCTGCAGCTGCCTACAAAGCGGGTGATTATAAGCGTTCTGCAGCGTTGTTGAAAGAAGCAGAGACAGAGCAAGCCTATTACAATAAAGCCAATGCCTTGGCTCATTTGGGGCAATACCAGCAAGCCATACAAGCTTATGATAAAGCTTTAGCCATGAATCCTCATGATCAAGATGCAATTTATAACCGCAAACTGGTTAAAGAGCTGATGAAAAAAGATCAAGAAAAACAGCAAAACAAAGAGCAGCAAAACAAAGAGCAGCAAGACAAAGAACAGCAGGACAAAGAACAGCAGAACAAAGAACAGCAAGACAAAGAACAGCAAGACAAAGAACAGCAAGACAAAGAACAGCAAGACAAAGAACAGCAAGACAAAGAACAGCAGAACAAAGAGCAGCAGGACAAAGAGCAGCAAGACAAAGAGCAGCAGGACAAAGAACAGCAAGACAAAGAACAGCAAGACAAAGAACAGCAAGACAAAGAACAGCAGGACAAAGAGCAGCAAGACAAAGAGCAGCAAGACAAAGAGCAGCAAGACAAAGAGCAGCAGGACAAAGAGCAGCAGAACAAAGAGCAGCAGGACAAAAATAAAAGTGCTAATAAGAGCGATGCTACTGCAGCACAAGACCAAGAAAAACAACAAGCAAAAAAGCAATGGCTAAAACTGGTTCCTGATGATCCTGGTGGATTAATGAGAGAAAAATTTTTACGTGACCATTTAAGAAGAGAACTCGGATGGAGTCAATGAAAGCGTTATTAAACCAAGCAGTGATTGCCCTTGTGTTCGGGCTTATTAGCATGCTGGCACAGGCCGAGATTCAAGTTCAGGTAGAGCCCTCGCAAATTACTTTGGGGCAAACGTTTCGTCTCATTTTGACGCAAGACGACCCACAGAATGGTGGAGCACCTGATCTCACCGTGCTGCAACGGGATTTTGCGATTGTTGGCACAGCACGCAGTGTCAATTACTCGATTATTAATGGCCAGACTCAAGCAAGCAGCCAATGGATGGTTTCTTTAAAGGCACAAAAGTCCGGTATTTTAACCATACCAGCCATTCATTTTGGTACGGAGCTCAGTGAGCCCATTACCATTAATGTGGATGCAAAAACACCAGCCGCAGCAGGCGCCCCATCACAACAGGAGGATGTGGTCTTGGTGGCAACAGCCAGTGATAAAAAAGTATATGTTAATCAGCAGGTTGTATATAAAGTTACCCTGTACAACCGCAAGCGGTTACTGGATGCAGATTACCAAGGACCTCAGGCAGACGATGCCTTGTTGATTCCTTTGGGTGATGCGATACGCTCTCAAACCACGCTAAATAACAGCCGTTATGTGGTCGAAGAGCAAAATTATGCGGTTTTTCCGCAAAAAAGCGGCACTTTAAAAATAAAGTCCCCCATCTTTAGCGCCTTGGTTTATGACATCAATCCCCAACGTGTTAAAGCACAAGACAAAGCCATTAATTTAACCGTCCAACCCATCCCGAAAAATTATACAGGGCAAACATGGCTGCCCGCAAAACAGGTTACATTAAGGGAACACTATGAAAATACCCAGCAAACACTCATTCAAGGCAGTACGTTAAGCCGTAGCGTCACCATAGAGGGGGTTGCTGTACCCGCCCAACTGTTACCAACCCTGGAGTTTGCGGAAACTGCCGCCTTTCATGTTTATTTAGAAAAAGGCAAAGAGGGCAATCAAGTCCAGCAAGGAGTCTTGATTGGCACTACTGAAACCAAAATGACCTATCTGTTTGATAAGCCAGGCAAAGTGACCCTTCCGGAGTTAAAACTCGTTTGGTTCAATACTGAAACGGCCAAAGAAGAAACCATAGTGTTACCACCAAGAAGTATAGAAATAACGCCGTCAGCAACTGCGACTGTAGACAAGACACCACCACAACAGGTCGGTGCCGCAGCGCCTGTATCATCAGAGCCAACTAAAAAGGTTGCAGCAGCTGCTGTTACTTGGGCATGGTTAACAGCACTGATGTTTGCTCTTGCCTGGGTCATCACTTTAGCGTTATGGTTTTGGCAACGGCGGGCCATTAAATCAGGCAAAGGGCCGTATAAAAATGCCATGCAGGCATTGAGAACAGCCTGTATGGAAGGCAATGCGCTCACAACAAGAGATGCCTTGCTCACGTGGGCATCATTGCACTGGCCCGATGCACCTTTATTGAATTTAACCGATTTAACGCAATTGACCAGAGATGCCATGTTAAAAAAACAAGTACAGCTTTTGTCGCAGGCCTTATACCAACATGAAACACCATCATCATGGCAGGGTGATGCGTTATTGCGAAGCGTGTACGCTGTGAGTCGCACCAAGCCCATAACAAAAAGCAAAACAAATACGTTGCCACCACTTTAACAGCAGTGATAAAGTTATTGGGATCGAGAGTATACTGCGCGCAGGTTTAAGCGATGGCAAGTCGCTAATGATTCTAGTGGCGGAGACCCTTCTCCCGCTGGCGGGAGAAGGTGCCCGACAGGGCGGATGAGGGTGGATCAAATGACATGAATGATACTTAAGATGATAAAACAGGTTAATGC
>JBIODT010000103.1:0-8514 GCA_044445305.1 Legionellales bacterium
CCCTCATCCGCCCTATTGGGCACCTTCTCCCGCCAGCGGGAGAAGGGTCTCCGTCACTAAAATCATTAACGACCTGCCATCGCTCAAAGATGAGTGTCCGATGAGAGGTCACCAAACCGTTGTACCAAGCGCTGACCCCAGTTAGGCAGCGACCAGAAACTTAATAGATTAAAGGAGGACTTGATCCATGCGACAGGTACCTAAGTTGGTTTTTTATCGTGTTATATTCACCCTACTCTCTCAATGGTTGCTCGCAAGCCAGCCCATATCGGCCATAACCAGCCTCTTCGTGACGAAAAGATGTACCCCAATAGCCAGCGGCAGGAGAACAGCATGAACATCCATGATTTTAAAAGAAAAAAACAAAATCAAACTAAAATCTGCATGCTGACTTGTTATGACTACCCCTCCGCACGCATCGCTGCTGAATCAGATATTGATTGCTTTCTGGTTGGTGACTCAGTGGCAATGGCAGTTCATGGTTTTGAGACCACCATTATGGCCACTATAGAGATGATGGTACTGCATACTCAAGCAGTAGCCCGTGGCTTAAAAAACCATTTTTTAATTGCAGATCTTCCTTTTTTAAGCCACAGGGTTTCACATGCACACACGATTGCAGACGTAAAAAAATTAATGCAAGCGGGCGCTCATGCAATAAAAATTGAAGGTGGTGATACCGACACCTGTCAAACCATTGCCTACTTAGTCAATGCTGGAATTCCTGTCATGGGGCATATTGGTTTAACCCCGCAATTTTTTCATCAATTAGGTGGCTTCAAAATCCAAGGAAAAAATGCAGAACAAGAGGCAGTACTAACGCAACAAGCTATAGCTCTTGAACAAGCTGGCTGTTTTGCCATAGTGATAGAATGCGTACCACAAAATTTGGCTAAAACCATCACCAATACCCTAACCATACCCTCAATCGGCATTGGCGCAGGCCCAGACACCAATGGCCAGGTTCTGGTTTGGCATGATATGTTAGGCCTACAAACGGAGTTTAATCCAAAATTTGTCAAACAATTCGCCCATGGCAAGGACTTTGTTCTTACGGCCTTAAACGCCTACGCACAACAAGTACATCAATGTGATTTTCCTACATTAGAACATGCTTATTGACCGAATCAACAAGAGAACAACATGCACATTTTTAATAATATTGACGAGTGGGTGACATTTCGTAACACCTTAGCAACAGAGCAAACCCTTGGGTTTGCTCCCACCATGGGTAATTTGCACGCCGGACATGCATCTTTGTTTTTAGCAAGTGCCAAAGACAACCACCACACCGCATCGAGCTTGTTTATCAATCCCACCCAATTTAATCAAGCAGATGACTTTAACAACTACCCACGAACTCTGGAGGCAGACCTGCAACTCATGGAAAATTCCGGAGTGGATTTTTGCATCATTCCTGACCCAAAAACCATGTATGCCGATGGGTATAACTATCAAATTCAAGAAAATCAACTCTGCCAAATAATGGAAGGCAAACACAGACCCGGCCATTTTAATGGTGTGTTAACCATCGTCATGAAACTATTGAATTTAATACAACCTGATCGTGCTTATTTCGGAGAAAAAGACTACCAACAACTGCTGTTAATTCAAGGGATGGTTCAGGCTTTTTTCATGAGTATTGAAATAAAGGCTTGTCCAACCATCCGCGAGGACAGTGGTTTGGCTTTTAGCTCACGCAATAACAGATTAACGAGTGAGCAAAGAATAACAGCCGCAGCATTTGCACAAATGTTTCATCAACATAAATCCTGTGAACAAATCATTAGCGCCTTAAAAGAAAAGCACATCACCATAGAATATATAGAAGAATACCAAGGCAGACGGTTCGCTGCAGTGATGATTGGTGGCATACGCTTAATTGATAATTATTGTATTTTAGACCAGAGTGCCATCTAGTCTCGCCCAAATAATGAGCTATCAACGATTACTGCACTCTTAGGATGCGATAGAAGTTAGTCCAAACTAAAGTTCTTGTTGAAATATTACTATGAGCACAAATCGGTATTTGAGCCCGATCCTGAAAATCCATCCGTTAACAAATTCTCATAGCCTTAATAATGCCTTAATATTCATCATAGATAATACTGTTAATCATTACATACTGCGCGCAGTATATTCTTAAGGACAACCATGCCACATAGATTTTCGATAAATACCGACCTTGATCGCTTACCCGACCTTCATGAATTTTCAGAGCTGTCTCAGTCTAAAATACAGATTACTTTAGGTGATATTCATGGGAATGCAATAAAACTGCTACATATACTTATTGCGACCAAAGTGGTAACTAATGTGACGGGAAAGCAATATTCGCATCTGGTTCAGCTCTACAATAAAGCCCCTAAACAATTAACAACAGGATACGTTACTTTGTTTAATAAACTCTTAGAGGCCATACAGTTTTCCCCAACCGTGGCTGTTAGGCTATTAGGTGATGTGCTTGCCGACAGAGGCAGTAACGACTACTGGACTCTTAGGCTCCTATGGAAGTTAATTCAAGCCAAAGTTCCTATTGAAATACTGCTGTCTAATCATGATCTTGAATTTATACATGCCTATGAAAACCAAGCGTTCTTTGAGCCAAATTCAGGCATGAGTGACTCCACAGGTCCTTATAGCTCCATGTGTAATATGCAAACACTAATAGATAAGGCACTCATTACACGCGAAGAAGTGCTAACTATGATAAATACCATTTATAAGCCTTCGTTAAAAATACTGTCTTATACTTTAGATAAGACTACAAATGAAATTACCATTTACAGCCATGCGCCTATTGACCTCAATACTATCGCGAGGCTAGCGAAGTTTTTTGAAGTGGCATACAAAGATGACACCATCTATGACTTGGCAAAAACCATTGATTTGATTCAAAAACAATTTGCAATTGATGTTCAAAACAACCGCGTTAGTTCTGCTGAAAATAAAAGCAACGCTGCCTTTATGGATGTAATGCATAATAGAGTCTATGATTTGTTAGAGACTCCTACTACAGCTTATCCTGTCTCTTTTATCCATGGACATACAGACAAAACAAGCGACGTGCATCCTAATATACAGAGCTTAAACTCAACTTTAGGAAAGCCTAATAATCGCAAGGGTGAGTTTGATTTTTGCATAGGAGTTGGCGATTTACAATTATGTGATTTAGATGCTTCTGAAGTTGAGCGGCTAACTAAAGTAACACAGGCCATTGATAGTACAACTTCTTTGGGAACCGCTGCAGGGGTAGCCGCTGCAGATGTTGATAGCGAGACTTCTTTGAGTGCTGCCGCCACAGAGATGGTCGTTGTAGATGCGGATAAAAAGCCTGCTGTTAAAACTGACGCGTTGAGCAGGACCAGATTTTTTACAGAAGAACCGTCTCATGCAAAAAAACCGCAGACTCGACTGTCTTTGCCGGCTCATGGAACACCGGAGCATCATACAAAGCCCGGCAATTAATTCTAGGGCGCTTAGGGGCTGTCGTCAATGCGCTAGAACAGCAGGGCAACCGCATCTAAATTTACACAAATGTTAATCAGGTAGAACAATCTACGCCCTTCTCCCTTGAGGGTGAAGGGCTGGGGATGAGGGTGGGGTGTGTGGCACGAATTTTTAGTGAGAAAAATACACGCTATGACACTACATCTATTTTTAAAAATTGGTGACTTGAGTCAGTGCCACATCAATCACCCTTATCCCCAACCCTTCTCCCTCAAGGGAGAAGGGAGCAGATTGTGCTACCTGACTAACTACAGTTCAAATTTAGATGCGGTTGCCCTGGCTAGAACAGGTTTAAACCATGTACAAATAAGCTGACGCTTAGGTAAACTAAAGCTTACAACTAGCGAATACCAGCGCTCTATCACCCATCCACAGGAACCTGTAGAGGCACTTCATTACTTTCAACCAACTGAACGGGTATACCCAAACCACGCGAAAGAGTAGAAGATTGCGCTGGACTGCCTTCCCAACAGGTATTGGCCGGCAAGCACTCACCTTTCATCAGCAAGGAAAAGCTGCCTAAGGTCGCGTTTGGTTCCATGACTGTATTATATAAAACCATGGAACCAACGCCAACATTACATCGATCTTTAATTAATAAATGGTCCAATTTAAAAATTCTATCCTCATACAGATGAGTTTGAATCAATGAATCTTTATTAATACACACATCATCACCAATGGTTATCAAATCAAATTCAGCAAAACCTTCCGTATTAATAAAGGCGCGCTTGCCAATTTTTGCACCCATTGCTCGGTATAAGATAGAGATAAAAGGGGTGCCTAAGATAAGGTCCGTAAGGTGTAAATTAATATAATAATTGTAAGTGAACTCTCTTATGTCGTTTTTCCAAATAAAAACGTCCCAAAGCGGTCTTATGCAGGGTTTTATTTTTCCCAAAATAAGCCATTTTAGCGCAACCAGCCCCGCTACAATAATTAAATTAATTCCTAAATCCACTACAGGCAAAGCCACTATAGTGGTTAACATGGATGTATTGGCAATCAGATATTCTAAAGCAGCAAACACAGTGCAAACTAAAATCAGTGTGCACGTTGTTGGTAATACCACTCTAAAAAACTCAATGGCCAGACGCAGACAGTACAAGCGCTTACTTGGATTGTAAGTCACAGAATCAGGAAATCCGCCGATGATCTCACGTGTCGGCAGATAAATGGGTGGCGACCCCAGCCAGTAACTATTAGCTTCAGAAGCCCTATTATCAGATGGCGGTATGGTCATACATCCTAACAAGCCACCCTCACCAATATGCGTACCTTGAGGCAACAAACTCACATTACCAACAAACGCATTTTTGCCGATGGTTGCACATCCAAAAGTAATATAACCTCTATAAGCAGCTGGCCAAGCAAGGGCAACGCCACTTGCTGCAAAACCGCCTTTTTCTACGGTTAAAAAATCAGGTATAAGACCAGGCGCCTCACCCATCTCCACTCTTGCGCCAATTTTTGCTCCAAGCAGCTTCAGCAATACAGGAAAAAACAAACTGTCCGCTAACACACCTATTTCATCAATGTCCATTATTTTCAAGATCATCCACTGACGTAAATAATAAAAACTATTTACTGGATAGGTACCAGGCTTTATATCCCGCATAATTAATTTTTTTGACACGCAGACATTGGTATAATGAATCACCAAGAAAACAATTGCAGCCAATGGTGCACCGATGCAAATGGTAGACAAATAACCGCTGTTTTCATAGAAGTAATCAAGCATCATAATGCTTGGTAGAAACGAAGCATAATAAAGCATTAAAACAATGACCAAGGCAAAATAATGTAAAAACCCATAATTGATGGATTGAATAACGGTCGATCGAAGACTGCTGGTTTGTTGTTGTGTGATGTGGTTGCTTGGTGCTTTAGCGCGACGCGCTGGAGAACCGGTAAAAAATTGATTTTGGCCAATGATTGTGCCCGAAGGCAACATGGACATGTCATCCAGGACGGCGTTATTTTCTAATATGGTGTTAATAGTTACCACACTGCGCGCACCAACATAGCAATCGTTACCAATGACTGTGGTGCCAATTTTTAGCAAGCCATCTTCAACTATATACCCAAGCAAATTGACTTCATTGCTAATGGTGCTGCCATCACCCACAACCAGCATGTCGGGAATAGCAATATTGGTTGTATTTATATAACAGTCTTTCCCTATTTTTGCACCCAAAAGACGGTAATATAAGTTGATAAGGGGCGTTCCAGTTAAGTATTTTGTTTTAAAGAGGTTGTTTTGCAAACCTTGCACCAACCACCACCTTAAATAAAACCATCCCCATAAAGGGTACTCACCAGGCCTTATTCGACCCAGTAACAACCATTTTACGCCTACAGTAAGCGCCAAAGAAACTACAGGCATTGCTAAAAAAAGCGCGACATACAGTGTTACTGACTCTAAAGAAAAATAACTTTGATGTTCTGTCAGCCAGGCATAGCATAAATAAACAGCAAGAAACTGCCATGCGCCTATGCCGTATTGTAACAAGCAACCAAAAAACTGGCCTAGCCCACATAAATAGTAGTTCCTGTCACTGACTTTTGGTCTTGGCGTCTCTTTTTTGGGTTCATGACTCTTAACTTGTGAGCCATCTTGCTCAATTTTCAATGCCAGCTGTCTTATGGTTGGATTTTGATACAAATCCAAAATAGAAACAGTCTCAAACTCTTTGATTTTTCGTAAATTCGAGATGACTTTTGCAGCAAACAAGGAGTGGCCACCCAAGTCGTAGAAAAAATCGGCTGTTACCGAAATGCTGCCATGAGGCAATGATGCTTCCCAAATTGCAGCAATTTGCTTTTCTAATGGGGATGCCGGTGCTACATATTCCGTTTCTATTATGGTTTGCTCAGGCTTTGGTAAAGCTTTACGATCCACCTTACCACTGGTCAACAGCGGAAATGCATCTACCCGCTCAAACAGGGCAGGCATCATATAATCAGGCAATTTGCTGCGCAAAAAAATCTTAAATTGTGACAGCTCAAAGGCACTGTTTTTATCTATTAATAAATAGGCGACTAAGGTAGGTTGCTCCAGTTGCTGTAAAGAAATAACAGCGTGACTGATGGCAGCATACTCCATAATGACTGCTTCAATTTCATTAAGCTCGATACGAAATCCGCGTAGCTTTATTTGATCATCGGCTCTACCCAAATATTGAATGTCGCCACTGGGGGATATGGAGGCCAAATCACCGGTGCGGTAGAGCAATGAGTCCTGGTCCAGGGGGTTTTTTATGAATTTAAGCGCCGTTAAATCAGGGCTGTCGACATAGCCTCTTGCCAATCCTTTGCCACCAATACACAACTCCCCAGCAAGACCATCAGCAACAGGCTGCAAGGCATCATCAAGAATCAAAACTTTATAACCAGGAAGTGGCTTGCCAATGCTGATGTCTTGATCCTGCGCACATTCTGAATAAGTTGCGACCACGGTAGCCTCAGTTGGGCCATAAGTATTCATTATCCTTAAGCCTGGACGCATCCAACGGTTAACAAGATTACCAGCGCAAGCTTCCCCACCAAGAATCAATAGACGCAAATCATTGGTAGTTTCATCAAGGCTTGACAAAAGTGTGGGCACAGTTGAAAAAACTGAAATCTTATTTGCTTGCAAGAACTCCAGTAAACCAACCCCAGACCGGGTATCTTTATCGGTACAAACAACTAAAGCAGCACCATTAGCAAGGGCCATCCACACCTCCTCCAAGGAGGCATCAAAAGCTAAAGAAAAACCATGATAGACCTTATCACAGGGTGTCATGGTGTACAGATCGCTGGCAACTGACACGTAATGACAAATGCTGTTGTGGGTAATTTCGACGCCTTTGGGTCGGCCTGTTGAACCGGAGGTATAAATGATATAGCACAGATGATCACCCTTACTCTCAATCAATAAGGGTCTATTGGTTGGTTGCGCTTGAATAAGCGTGCTTGCTTCATCAAGCACTAGCGTCAAAGGAAGGTTTAGACCA
Source organism: Legionellales bacterium (assembly GCA_044445305.1). Taxonomy (GTDB): domain Bacteria; phylum Pseudomonadota; class Gammaproteobacteria; order Legionellales; family Legionellaceae; genus Legionella. The sequence continues at coordinate 7,509 of JBIODT010000103.1, forward strand.
ACGCGTTCTTTTTGAGTGCTTGAAATGAACACCGCCTGAAATGGCAGGTCAGATAGAATATAATTGATGCGTTCATCAGGGTATTCGACTTCTATAGGCACATAAGCTGCGCCAATTTTCAATAACGCCAAAATAGACACATAGCAATCCAAGGATCGCTCAAGAAGGATGCCAACAATGCTCCCTTGCGATATATTTTGCGCAAGCAAATAATGGGCTAATTGGTTAGCACGACACTCCAACTCGTGATAGGACAAAAAAATGTCATCACAAATTAGCGCCACATTGCTAGGGTAGTTATCAACCGATTCTTCAAAAAAGTGATGCAGTTGCATAGAATTATTACTGAGCATAGAACCCATGTTGACTTGACTCCTACCGAATCACAATTCTTCCATAATTTCGTTGAATTTAATGCTTTTTTATAAAAAAGCGCGCATAAGATTATATCCCACTATATAACATTTGGCATCCATAGTAAAAAGATTTAAGGAATGAAACCCTATCTTTATTGGGCTTGTGTTTGCGGTTTGTACAAATATTGTTAGTGTCTTGATATATGACTTAAATAAAATTACCATAGACTGCTGCTCATACAGTCTCTGAACATTTTACCGATCTCGGCAAGACGATCCCAATGTCTAGATGATGGCTTTTGGTCACTATGAAAAATTACGTAAATTTATTTTGAATGCAATTCCAGGGATAGCACCCTAAATGATCTTGATTCCACCTGCACTGACAAACATATCGAACATATCGAACATATCGAACATAAGAAGATACGCTGCGCGCGTTAAACGTAGAAGACATATGGCAGCACTTTGATGACTCTGAGTACTTTTAATGCCTAATATAATCCCACCCTCATCCGCCCTGTCGGGCACCTTCTCCCGCCAGCGGGCGAAGGGACTTCGTTAGGAATCATGGTGCAATCATTAGACTGACATTTTCCGACCATTTTACTCCTAGTCCGTTTCCATTTGGTTTTGGACTGGAGGTGGGC
>JBIODT010000104.1:0-8442 GCA_044445305.1 Legionellales bacterium
AAACCTTGATTACGCTGCGCTGCATCAAGGCTACGCGTTACGCCGTTAACTCATTACCTTTATTCAAGCCTGATTGCCTGATCGTAAAGACGAATTTCCACATTCATTGAGTCCAATTCATAGCACATGTGTTTTTGTCCCGTACGAAGATAATTTATTTAAAATACCCAAAGAGGGCTTGACCTCAGCCTCGGGATTGTTACTTTTAGGTAACTGCTCACGCCACGCCTACGTCCCGTGGCTTGTCCGCGGGATCCAGAAGATCTAGGTTCGGAGTCAGACTTCTGGATCCAGCGGACAAGCCGGGGACGTAGGCGTGGCGTGAGCAGTTACCCTTTTAGTTGGCAACGGGCTTTTCTTTAAAACCTGTTGCTACTCTTGGTGTAAAGTATAAATCACTCAACCTGTTTTTCACGTGCCTAAACACTCAAATGCACGTCATTGCGAGCGATAGCGAAGCAATCCAGTGTCGTACTGCGAACCCCTGGATTGCTTCGCTATCGCTCGCAATGACGTGCATTTGAGTATTTAAGCAAACTTGATTTTATCTATGCAATTTATGCACTTACATTGAGAATTCCTAGCTCTAACAAAATTGCATCCCAATTTTTTTGGCTCCCCGACGAAGCTAAATGTCTATGTTTTCAGCATCCAAGGCGTTGGTCTCAATAAATTCTCTTCTTGGTTCTACATTATCACCCATTAAGGTAGTAAAGATTTCATCAGCAGCAACTGCATCTTCAATACTAACTTGCAACATACGCCTCACTTCAGGATCCATAGTGGTCTCCCACAGTTGAATGGGGTTCATTTCTCCAAGGCCTTTATAGCGTTGTATGGTTTGACCTTTTTTGGCTTCATCCATTAACCAGTTTAAGGCTTGCTCAAAACCATCCACCGCCAGTGTTTTTTCACCACGCTGCACATAGGCGCCCGCATCGATAAGATTTGACAGTTTTGCGCCTAAATTTACCATTTCCTTATAATCTTTAGAATAAAAAAACTCGGCAGTCATTGGAATGTAATTATCCATACCATGTTGCCTGACAATGATTCTGGGAATAAACAAAGTACTGTCTGCAGGTGAGTGCATGTCCACTGTATAAGCTTCTGTTTTACTGCCTACCTGCTGCAAGGTTAACTGTAATTGCTGACACCAATTAGCAATCACCTGCTGCTGCTGGAAGTCTTCATTGTGTAAGACCGGCAGCGAAGAAACCCGTTTAAGCACCTCAGAGGGGTAACGTCTTTTGTAGCGCTTGATGATTTTCTCAACCCGTCTAAAATGCTGAACCAAGTCTTCCAAAGCTTTGGCGGTAATGGGTGGTGCTTCTTTTGCAGGATAAAAAGCGGCACCATCCAAAGCGCTTTGTGTTAAATAATCAAACAAGGCCTCGTCATCTTTAACATATTGCTCTTGCTTGCCGCGCTTAATTTTGTACAAAGGTGGTTGAGCAATGTAGATGTAACCTCGTTCTACCAACTCGCGCGTCTGTCTGTAGAAAAAGGTTAACAATAGCGTGCGAATATGCGCGCCGTCGACGTCAGCATCGGTCATGATGATGATGCGGTGGTAGCGCACTTTATCGGGATTATACTCATCAGGGCCAATGCCACAACCCAAAGCAGTAATTAAAGTAGCCACCTCTTGTGAGGAGAGCATTTTATCAAAACGTGCTTTCTCAACATTCAATATCTTACCTTTGAGTGGTAAGATGGCTTGAAACTTTCTATCCCGACCTTGTTTGGCTGAGCCACCCGCAGAATCACCCTCTACCAGATACAGCTCGGACAAGGCCGGATCTTTTTCTTGGCAGTCCGCTAATTTTCCCGGCAAGCCGGCAATGTCCAAGGCGCCTTTGCGCCGTGTCATGTCACGCGCACGACGCGCCGCCTCGCGTGCACGCGCGGCATCAATTATCTTAGCGACTATGGCTTTTGCATAAGCAGGATTTTCAAGAAGAAAATCATTAAATTTTTCGGACAGGCTTGATTCAACAGCAGACTTCACTTCTGAAGAAACCAGCTTGTCTTTAGTTTGAGATGAAAATTTAGGATCAGGTACTTTTACTGAAAGTACTGCCGTCAAGCCTTCACGCGCATCGTCTCCAGTCGGTGAAATCTTGGCTTTTTTAGCATAACCTTCGTTTTCTATATAATTGTTTAAAGTTCGTGTTAAACCGGCTCTAAAGCCTGCCATATGTGTTCCACCATCGCGCTGCGGGATGTTGTTGGTAAAACAATACAGTGTTTCTTGATAAGAATCATTCCACTGCATGGAAACTTCCACCACTATGCCATCTTTTTCAGCGATCATTGAAAAAACAGTAGGAATAACCGGTGTCTTATTTTTATTCAAATGTTCTACGAAGGCTTTAATGCCACCCTCATAATGAAAAGTATCTTGTCGTTGGTGTCTTTCGTCAAACAAATGAATACAAACACCCGAATTTAAATAAGACAATTCTCGTAAGCGTTTTGCTAACACATCGTAGTGAAATTCAATATTAGTAAAAGTCGCCGCACTGGGCTTAAACCAAATTTGTGTCCCCGTAGTACTCGCATCCCCAGTTTCAGCAATAGGGGCATCAGGCACACCATGTGTGTAATGTTGCTCGTGTATTTTACCATGTCTGCGAACGACCAAATGCAGCGATTCTGATAAGGCATTGACCACGGAAATACCGACACCATGCAGCCCGCCCGATACTTTATAGGAGTTGTCATCAAATTTACCGCCAGCATGCAGTATGGTCATGATCACTTCTGCAGCAGAACGACCCTCTTCTTTATGCAAATCGACCGGAATACCACGCCCATCATCTTTAACGGTTATGGATTCGTCAGTGTGAATGGTAACAAAAATTTCTTTACAATGTCCGGCTAAAGCTTCGTCTATGGAGTTATCAACCACCTCAAAAACCATATGATGCAGGCCAGTGCCATCATCCGTATCGCCAATGTACATGCCTGGTCTTTTTCGTACAGCATCCAGACCCTTTAAGACTTTAATATTATTTGAATCATAACTGGCATCAACGCTCATCAGGGATCCTACCGTATTGTGGTTTTGAATGGCTTCATTATAGCATTATTTCATGCGGGTTTGTAAGGATTCAGATCGCCATACCGGTTCTTGTTAACTATTGACGTCCATTGCTTTATTTGATACAATCTGCTCTTTTATTGAGTCAAAAAGGCAGACCAAAGGTTCCATAAGTATCTTTTCTAATGGACAAAGGGTCACTGTTACTAAAAATGATGTAACCACAGTCTATCGAGATCGCATGGCGTCTAGTTTGGGTGATCTCTTATATATTGATGGTATGGTAGTTGTTGCCAATGATCCAAGAATCATTAGCAATCAACCTATGGCTGCAAGTGCTGCGGCAGATGACCTTAGCTCACAGTCTTTATTTCCAGCAGCAGCTCCTGCTTTCAGTCCCCCTTTTAATCACCATCCTAATTTTTTCAATCCATGGGTGCCTCAATCAGCTTCGTTATCAAGCATCTTAGCTTCACCAGAAAGAGGACCAGTAGCCTATGATTTTAGTGGCTTTGCAAATCGACCGCTTGTATCTAACCCAGCAGCTTCTTCATCCGCTGTTGCACCAGTTAAAGATGAGGACTCTATATTAAACACTTATTCAAAAATGACTAAAGATTACATCCAAAGTTTCAACGCTAAGGCATCCAACTCGGAAATTGTGAATACCTTAGACTTATCACCTGAGCAAAAAGTATTATTTGAAAAATTCCTGGATCCCATTTCTTTGCAATGTATGGATATACCTGTAAGTTTAAATGGCACTCTTTATGATCTCAATACTTTGGTTAAATTGCCGCATGTTAACGGTATAAGAACAAATCCACTTACTCAAGAAGACTTTTATGTGCGCGACATACAACCGGCTAGAAACATAAATAATGAAATTCATGAGGCCATAAAAGCGAGCTCCGCAGCACAAGAAGGGCGCAGCATAGCTCCGGAGGGGCACGAGTGTAAATACTCGGCTTAAGGTTGGGCTGCATATTGTTGCAACCCAACCTGCTCTAACTGAATGCCGCGGGCTATAAGCTTCTAATTAGCCTTAATTTTTAGTTGAATTCAACATCAGCTTTGATTGTTTCACGTGGAACAGGTGCTTGGAGCAAGATAGCCACTGTGTGTCTACCATGCTAGGCCTACTCTGCGGACAGCTCTCTGTATAAAGTCCAATCTACATGAGTGTCGTCCAGGAATTTAGGGCAGTTTAGTAAGCTTGCGAACTTAGCTGCACTTAATATCCGGGATCCATCTAGCAAGCGGCACAGAAAATCCTGTTTCAAGCTCATTCTTACAGTTGCTCTCTTAAAACGCCAGCGTCTATCCAATAAGTAGATACGGCACTTGCATCTAAACTTAAGTGCAAAGGGGCTGTAGCCGTGCTGGTGATTACGTATTGACCTTTGCTTTTTTCCAAATAGCTTAATAGCCTGCTCTGATGTGACGCATCAAGTTCAGCCGCCAGATCATCAAACAAAAACAAACATTCCCTGTCCAACAGTTCTGCTTGAGCCAATTTTAAGGCCAATAAAATAATTTTTTGTTGCCCACGAGACAGTACCTGTTTGGCTTTATTGTGCTCTGATTCAATCAATATATCCGCTTGATGGGCACCAAATTGTGTGTACATTCTTTGCTTGTCTGAAATAAAACCATCAGCCAATAGCAGCTCAAGCGCCTTGCCCCCATTTTTTCTATCCCAGCCTTTATAATAACGAATGGTGCATGAGGTATCCGTTAGCTCAGCCAGGACCTTATAAAAGGTCTGCGCCCATAAGTTAAAATAATCCTCTCGGAGCAGATGTAGCTCTTGCGCCAGCTGGCTGAGCTGTTGGTCCCAAGGAATAAATTGCGCAAAGGCTGCCTGAGTCTTTAATAAGGCATTGCGTTGTTTGAGTACCTTTTTATAGGTTTTCAGTAACGGCAGATACTCATGTTTCACGTGAAACAATCCCCAATCGAGCAAGCTTCTTCTAACTGATGAGCCGGCATCAATAATTTGAAAAATATCAGCATAAAATATTTGACAAGGCAGTGCATAAGCGAGCTCACTGGTAGCATGACAGGAGTAATTGTTTAACTTAAGTTGCGTTGCCTCAGTATGGGACTTCAAAATACTAATGCTGTCCTCAGTATAAGAACGTGCAAAGACCGTAGTAGCGGCCTGTTCGTGAGTGATAATAGCAGTGAATTCACGAGAACGAAATGAATGGCCGCAGCTTAAAAGATAAAGCGCTTCCAAAAAGGTGGTTTTACCACTGCCATTAGGGCCTATAATAAAATTAAAGTGGGGGTTAAGCTGTACATGAGCAGACAAGATGTTGCGTAAATGATGAATTTTTACTTCCGATAAAATCATATTTTCATAGGCATGATAATGTATTTATAATTATCATCGAGTAGAAACTCAATAAGCATACTGCTGTCAGTACTCGAGAAAGACAGCTTCACTTGCCCATCGCTAAAATAATTTAATACATCCAGCAAGTAACTGGCATTTAAACCGATTTTAATTTCTTCACCTTGAGTTTCAGCAGGCAAAGTATCAACCGCTTCTTCTTGTTCATTATTGTTTGCAATCAAGGTAACCTGACCTGCTTGCAAATGCAGCATTACTGCCTTGGATTTTTCATGAGCCAAAATAACAATTCGCGCCAAGGAGCGCTTCAGCAAAGCACAATCAATAATTAAGAATTTATCCTGCTCTCTAGGAATGGCCTTGTTGTAAGGTGGGAATCGGCTTTCAATCAATTTAGAGAGAAAAACAAACTGCTGGGTAACCAGCTTAAAGTGCGACTGACCGGCGTAGAGCAATACATTGTCATCACTGATGTGATTTAATAAACGCAGTAATTCATGAACGCCTTTTCTGGGCAGCAACAGCTTACTCTGCGACTCATTAGAACAAACATACCTATTAATTGCCATCCTGTGACCATCAGCAGCAACAGCAACAATGTAATTAGTCTCAAACTCAAGAAACAAACCATTCAAAAAAACGCGCACATCCTGCTGCGACATGGCAAAATAAGTAGACTGAATCACTTTCAATAAAGCCAGCCTCGGCAGCGTTAACTCAATATTGTTAAATTCATCCTTACTTATTGGATAATTATCCGCTGCCAGCGTTGACAGTCTAAAAGAACTCCGACCTTGCTTAATGGTTAACAGCTCGTCTTTATACAAAATATGCAAACCGACATGGTCATCAAGAGAACGAATGATATCGATGAACTTTCTCGCAGGAACAGTAACACTTCCAGAGCAGTCCGCAGATTCACAAGCAACTTGAGCTGACATTTCCAGCTCCAAATCAGTCGCGGTTAAAGACAACAAGCCATTCGACAGTTTTAATAAAAAGTTAGACAAAATACCAACCGTTTGCTTTTTATCAACTGCACCAGCAATATTGAGCAAAGGAGGCAGAATATCTTCTTTTTTTATAGACAATTGAAACAAATCAGACTCCCAGTGAACTACGATGATAAAATACGCATCAAATTCTTATAATCCTCAGCAAAATCAGTGCCTTCTTGAACCAACTCTTTGACCTTTTTACAGGCATGAATCACCGTAGTATGATCACGGCCGCCAAAATGATCGCCAATTTCAGGTAAACTGTGATTGGTTAATTCTTTACTCAAGGCCATGGCCATTTGCCGAGGCCTGGCTATAGAGCGACTGCGTCTCTTTGATAATAAATCAGCCACTTTAACCTTATAATACTCAGCCACAGTCTTTTGTATGTTTTCTATGGTGACTAACTTGTCTTGTAAAGCCAATAAGTCACGCAAAGCCTCATGCACAAACTCAATGGTAATGGGTTTGCCAGTAAAATGTGCATTAGCAATAACACGACGCAGCGCTCCTTCGAGCTCGCGCACATTGGAGCGAATACGTTTTGCAATAAAAAAAGCAACTTCATAGGCCAGTTCAATATTAGATTGTTCTGCTTTACTGATTAAAATAGCAACTCGAGTTTCTAACTCCGGCGGCTCTACAGCCACTGTTAACCCCCAGCCAAAACGAGATTTAAGTCGCTCTTCCATACCCTCAATTTCTTTAGGATAGCGGTCACTGGTAAGTATGATTTGTTGCTGCCCTTCTAATAAGGCATTAAAGGTATGAAAAAACTCTTCCTGGGATCGATCCTTTCCAGCAAAAAACTGAATATCATCAATAAGTAACGCATTTAATGAACGATAAAATCGCTTAAACTCATTGATGGTATTAGTCTGCAGTGCTTTCACCATATCAGCGACAAAACGCTCTGAATGCAGATAAAGAACTTTTGCATCGGGATTGTTTTTTAAAATATTGTTACCAATGGCATGCATTAAATGCGTTTTACCTAAGCCCACACCACCATAAATAAATAGCGGGTTGTATGCATCACCCGGGCGCTCAGCAACCTGCATGGATGCAGCCCTTGCCAATTGGTTGGAATTACCCTCAACAAAACTTTCAAATAGAAATTTTTTATTCAAATGACTGCTTTTATAGTCAACTGCTTTCTTGGTTATCACTTTATTGGTAGTGCTAAACGCGGATGCTACGGTAGTTTCAACCACAGCAGCTGAACCTGAACCACCCCCGGTCTCAATAATTTTACTACCGACCTCAATGGAAATAGAAGTTATATCCTCAGAAAACTGCTGCACCAACTCTTCAATGCGTGAAAAAAAATTCTTTTTAACCCAATCGACTACAAATTTATTAGGCGCAAGCAAAACCAATCGGTGCTCATCCGCATGCGCTTGCAAAGGACGCAACCAGGTATTGAATTGCTGAGGCGGATATTCATCCTGCAATAAACCCAAACATTTTTGCCAAACTGCTGCAGACACAACGGAACTCCTAAAACTTGAAGGGTGGTAAAAAAAGATTAACGACTAATTTAACCACGGCTGTAAATAGTGCCATTGAAAGTAGGTAAACAGCAAGAGGATCTATTCAGTTCCAACAGACAAAAAACAGTAAAGGTATATATTGGCAACGGTATTGCTGTGTCGGTTCAAGATCGTAAGACAACGTTTTAAATATCGAAGGCATTACAACACAAGCAATAGAGCCAATTATACTCAGTCTTTACTTAAAAGGAAGTTATCCACAAACATAATTTTAAAGACGTATTCAGATTTGATGCTTTAACAGGACCTTATTTCAACAAAAGAACGCGCTCTTAATTTGCTCACATTGTTGGTATAAGCCTGCTAATAAGTTCTGTATAAACACCATAAAAGCAGCGCATAAGCTGCATATAAAGTGACAGTTAAAGGTAAGTGCCGATTTAAACACAAAGAACAAACAAGCTAAAACAGCGGTTATAAACAAGCTAAAAACAAGTGTAATTACTTGATAAAAATAAGGAATTTGAAAGTACCAACAGGGAATAG
>JBIODT010000105.1:0-8418 GCA_044445305.1 Legionellales bacterium
AAACAGTGCGTCATTGCGAGGCTACGAAGCAATCCAGTGAGTTCAGAGTGACGGCCACTGGATTGCTTCGTAGCCTCGCAATGACGATCTTTATTAGTTCATTGCGTTTTTCAGTTTTGTGCTGACTTAAGGGTAATGATATGGCCACGCGACGTCGGCAAACTGAAGGAACCACCGGAATTTTGGTAGAGCCTTCAAAAATAGCCTGTATTGGCGCAATACAGCTCGGATATCCACACTGCGCCGCGTTACCCTGCAATCCTAACTTGTTTCTTCATCGCCCCAACTTAAAGTTCCGCCTGCTTGATATTCAATAACGCGGGTTTCAAAGAAGTTTTTTTCTTTTTTCAAATCCATCATTTCACTCATCCATGGGAATGGGTTTTCAGCACCAGGATAGAGATCAGCTAGTCCTATTTGATTTAAACGACGGTTGGCAATGAAGTGCAAATACTCTTCGAATAATTCTGCATTCATACCTAAAACACCTTGTGGCATGGTGTCTTTTGCGTATTGGTATTCCATTGCTACGCCGTCTTTTACCAGCTGAATTATCTCTGTTTTAAACTCAGGGGTCCATAAATGTGGGTTTTCTATTTTAATTTGATTGATGACATCAATCCCAAAATTCATGTGCATGGATTCATCACGTAAGATGTATTGGAATTGCTCGGAAGTTCCTACCATTTTATTGCGACGACCCATAGAAAGAATTTGGGTGAAGCCAACATAGAAAAAGATGCCTTCAAAAATGACATAAAATGCGATCAAATCACGTAACAAGCGTTGATCATTCTCTGGGGTTCCAGTATGGAATGTTTCATCGCCTAAGCTTTGTGTAAAGGGTAAGGCCCAGGCTGCTTTAGTAGCCACAGAGGGTATTTCTCGGTACATATTGAATACTTCAGCTTCATCCAGTCCCAAGCTTTCAATAATGTATTGATACGCGTGAGTATGTAGTGCTTCTTCAAAGGCTTGGCGTAACAGGTATTGTCGACACTCAGGATTGGTAATGTGCTTGTAAACAGCAAGTACCAGGTTGTTTGCAACCAGTGAGTCTGCGGTAGAAAAGAAACCTAAATTACGTTTTATGATTAAACGTTCATTTTCAGTAAGACCATTAGGATCTTTCCATAGGGCCACGTCAGCGCTCATATTGATTTCATTAGGCATCCAGTGGTTGGCACAGGCGGTCAAATATTTATCCCAGGCCCATGTGTACTTGAATGGAACTAATTGATTTAAATCAGCCCTGCAGTTGATTATTTTTTTATCATCAACTTGAATGCGTGCTGCACCCATTTCTAAAGATTCAAGTCCAGTTGCACCTACGAGAGGGGTTTCATTGTGTGATTCTGTATGGATTGTTTGCATTAGTATTCTCCTAATTATTGGCAGGCTTCGCAGTCTGGGTCGAGTATGGAGCACATTTTAGGCTCTTCCGTTGTAAGCTTTACTGCGTTAAGCGAACTGTCATGCACCGTGGATTTTTCAGCATTACTTGCGCCCAAACTACGTAAGTAATAAGTGGTTTTTAGACCGCTTATCCATGCATGCATGTAGAGTTGATCTAACTTTTTACCTGATGGTTGTGCCATATAGATATTAAGAGATTGCGCTTGATCTATCCATTTTTGTCGACGAGATGCGGCTTCAATCAACCACGTAGGATCAATTTCAAAAGAAGTAGCATAACGTTTTTTTAAGGCAGCAGGAATACGTGTGATGGGTTGCACACTGCCGTTAAAATATTTTAGATCATTGACCATGACTTCATCCCAGAGGCCCAGCGCTTTTAAATCGGCAACCAGGTAAGGATTGATGACAGTGAACTCACCGGACAAATTGGATTTTACATAGAGATTTTGGTAGGTAGGTTCTATCGATTGTGACACACCACAGATATTGGATATGGTTGCTGTGGGTGCTATAGCCATGACGTTAGAGTTACGCATGCCTTGAGTCCGCACTTTAATTCTCAAAGTTTCCCAATCCAGATGTTGCGAGCGGTCCTGCTCCAAACAAGTGCCACGTGCTTGTTGTAACAAATTAATGGAATCAATAGGAAGTATGCCTTTACTCCATAGCGATCCTTCATAACTTGAATAACTACCACGCTCTTTGGCCAAGTCGCATGAGGCTTCTATTGCATAATAACTGATAAGCTCCATAGACAAATCTGCAAATTCAACCGCTTCTCTCGACGTGTAATCAATTTTTAACTCATACAAGGCATCTTGGAAGCCCATTAAACCCAAACCAATGGGTCTGTGTTGCAGGTTTGAATTACGTGCTTGCGGAACCGAATAATAGTTAATGTCGATAACGTTATCCAGCATACGAATCGCCGTGGTAACGGTACGCTTTAGTTTTTCTTTATCAAGCGCGCCGTGACTGATATGAGCGGGTAGATTGACACTGCCTAAATTACAGACTGCAATCTCGTCTTGAGAGGTATTTAAGGTGATCTCTGTGCACAGATTAGAGCTGTGTACGACGCCAACATGCTGTTGTGGTGAGCGCAGATTACAGGGATCTTTGAAAGTAAGCCATGGATGGCCTGTTTCGAAAAGCATGGACAGCATTTTGCGCCATAACTTAACAGCAGGCACAGTTTTAACATTGGTAATCGTACCTTGGCGGCCTTTTTCTTCGTATTCTAAATACAGGGATTCAAAGGTTTTACCGTATTTATCGTGCAAACCAGGTACTTCATCGGGTGAAAATAAAGTCCAGTTGCCTTCTTCGCGAACACGCATCATAAATAAGTCAGGTATCCATAAAGCGGTATTCATGTCATGGGTTCGACGTCGGTCGTCACCCGTGTTTTTGCGCAGCTCAAGAAACTCTTCAACATCTTTATGCCAGCACTCCAGGTAGGCACAAACAGCCCCTTTGCGTTTACCACCTTGGTTTACAGCAACAGCAGTTGCATCAGCCACATTAAGGAAGGGTACAACACCTTGTGATTTTCCATTGGTGCCTTTGATGTGGGCACCCATTGCACGTACTGGCGTCCAATCATTACCTAAACCACCGGCAAATTTAGAGAGTAGGGCATTGTCTTTTATCGCACTGTAAATGCCATCTAAATGATCGGGTACTGTGGTTAAGTAGCAACTGGATAATTGTGGTCTTACCGTACCAGAATTAAACAGTGTGGGTGTTGATGACATGTAATCAAAAGAAGAGATTAATTGATAAAACTCAATGGCTTTTGCTTCTTTGTTTTTTTCACGCATCGCAAGACCCATGGCCACACGCATGAAAAATGCCTGTGGTAATTCATAACGCACACCTTGGTCATGAATAAAATAACGGTCATATAGGGTTTGCAGACTTAGATAGTTAAATTGCATGTCGCGCTCAGGCAATAGTGCTTTGCCGAGTTTGTTGAGATCATAATCAGCCATTTTTGCATCAAGTATTCCTTGGGCGATACCATGTGCGATGTATGATTTGAAGTAGCCGGGGTAAATCGTGGTCATTTCATCAAAGGTTGCATCAGTTTGAATTTGTAACTTAGAGAGTGCTTCTCTACGCATGCTGTCTAATAACAGGCGGGCACTAACAAAAGTATAATTGGGTTCTTTTTCAACCAAAGCACGGGCTGCCATAATTAATGCTTTGTGCACATCGTCTAATTTTGCCTGATTATAAAGATTGCGCATGGCGTCTTTAATAACGGGCTCAGCATGGACGTTACTTAAATTTCGGCATGCTTCTTCAACAATGGTCTGTACGCGATCCATGTCTAAAGGTTTTAAATCCCCATTAGGCATGGTAATAAATAAAGCATCATTGTCACCGGGTATTGCTACTGCGTCAGTTTGACGGGCTTTTCTGTGTTCTTCTCTATACAAGACATAGGAGCGGGCTATTTTATAATGGCCACCACGCATTAACGCGAGCTCGACTTGATCTTGAACGTCTTCGATATGGAGCGCACCACCGCTAGGAAAACGACGGTGAAACACTTGCGATATTTGCCGGGTTAATTCCTCAACTTGTTGGTGAATTCTATCGGACGCAGGCGCACTACCACCTTCAGCAGCAATAAAGGCTTTAGTAATCGCAATTTTGATTTTGTGATCATCATAGGTCACAACCTTGCCATTGCGTTTTATCGTTTTAAGTATGCCTGGGGCATTGGCAGTCAATTCCAGTTGACTTATTTGAGATACATCATGTATTGGTTCATAAATTTCAGACATTTTTCCTCCACGAACGATGTTTTTTTTTGTGAAGAGTATGATTGAACTAAAGTTCGACCACATTCTTATATTTGTGCACGATCCATATTTGGATTATAGCAAAAAACCCAATATATAGGGTTTTTATGAGGCAGTCATAACAATATAGTGTGTTTTTGCTTATTGATCAAGAGAATAAGATGGGAGTAAATTGTGGATAACTTGTGGGTTAAAATGTATATCGTAAGATCATTGGCAATGCTCTGTTTTTTTAAATTGATACCTCAAGTCAGCGTGTTTTTACAATAATAGCGTCACTGACGTTAGAGAAGCCATGGACATTGAGTAGGAAGGAATTAATGTGCGCATAAAGCTGGCTTGAACTCCCGCCGTCGAGATTAATGGCATCCGTACAAAATAACGGGGCAGACTTCATCAGATGCGCCAGTTCATGAGTGCTCATTGCTGCATTGGTTGACACCAATATAATGACATGGCCATCAGCGGTAATGCCTAGAGCGGTTCTGTCTGCGCTGCCCACTTTAAGTTGCGGTATTCTGCCTTTAATTAATAATCTGGGGCCACTTTGTACCGCGAATTCTATCTCATCGTCATGGTGAAAGTTGTCTAATTTGGCTATATGTGCTTTGTTGTCCTTTATATAAAAAATCGCCCACCAACTGATTTTTTTCAGTGGGTTTTCTAATTTTTTATTATTAATTCTAAGTCCTAGGGGATTAAATTCATGATCAAAAAAGCCACCATTAATGCTTAATAAAGCGTTACTGCGTTCAGCAAATTGATCTGCAGGGGCATTTTTGACGTCCAAATTTTTCGCAGAAACCAGCGCCAGTTGGTGTTCACTCAGAGAGACTCGAAACACATGTACGTGAGACCAGAGAGACAAAATGCCACCTTCAAGATCTTGATATTCAATGCCCGGTTTTAATTCTTGCCATTGCTCTGCAGAATAAGCATGCCACGGGATGATCAGGCTGAGCAGTAACAGAAAGAATTGTAATAAACAAGTTTTGTTTGAAGGATAAACGTTGGTTTGGGAAGACATATTATTGTATCCTTGTTACATCATTCAACACTACGGAATCTCTAATGCAAATTATATCGCAACATAACAACAGTGCGGCAGTGAAGTCAACCACTGAATTAAACCGATTGATGGATGAGGTGTTGGCACTTGCTAAAAATGCAGGTGCAACCGACGCAGCTGTTGTCGTCAATAATGATCGGGGGTTTTCTGTTGATGTGCGCATGGGGCAAGTTGAAACAGTCGCTTTTAGTGAAGACAAAGGGGTTGGATTAACGGTCTACATAGGCCAAAGAAAGGGCAGTGCTAGCAGTACTGATGTTTCTCCAGCGGCCTTAAAATTATTGGTTACAGCTGCTTGTGACATTGCCAAAGTCAGCGCTGCGGATCCTTGTTTTGGCTTGGCGGATAAGGAATTAATGACGCAAGATCATGCGGATCTTGATTTATTTCATCCCTGGGATCTGAGTCCACAACAAGCTATAGATATGGCTTTACACTGCGAGTCGCATGCCTTGTCTTTAGACAAACGCATTGTTAATTCTGATGGGGTTAGTGTTTCATCCTATCAATCACATCATGGTTGTGCCAATACCTCCGGTGGGCTGGGTTATCTGCACAGCACACGACACAGCGTCAGTTGCTCTTTAATTGCCAAAGTGGAAGAAGAAATGCGGCGCGATTATGATTACAGCACGGTGAGGGATGCAAAGCACCTGGTTGCCAGTGATTTGATAGCAAAAAGTGCTGTAGAGCGCGCATTAAGCCGATTGGGATCGAGGCAAATTGAAACACAAACGAGTGCTGTTGTTTTCTCTTCGCGGGTGTCTAGTGGCCTGTTTGCAAGTTTTATTGGTGCAATCAGTGGTTCTAATTTATATAGAAAAAACTCTTTTTTACTTGATTCATTAGGACAGCAAGTTTTCCCTGAATTTATTAACATCTACGAACAACCGCATTTGCTTGGTGCTTTGGGAAGCTCGCCTTTTGACAGTGAATTGGTATCTACCAGGCCTAATTGCTTTGTTGAGAAGGGGCGCGTTCAGCAGTATGTACTGGGAAGTTATTCTGCTCGCAGAATGGGGCTAAAAACTTCAGCAAACGGTGATGGCGTTCATAATTTGACTGTAGATGCCACAACAGGTGAGCTGAAAGAGCTGTTAAAAACCATGAATAAAGGTTTATTAGTCACCGAGTTAATGGGGCAGGGGGTGAATGGCCTCACTGGTGATTATTCCCGTGGTGCTAGTGGCTATTGGGTTGAGAATGGCGAAATTCAATTCCCGGTTGACGAAGTCACTATTGCCGGCAATCTCAAGGACATGTTTCAATCCATTGTTGCTGTTGGCAGCGATATTAATCCCAATAGCGCCACACGCTGTGGCTCGGTCTTAATAAAAAACATGATGGTAGCTGGAAAATGACCTTAGTTAAACCATTCAGCAACATACAAGAACTGTTTCAAAACTTACCTGATATAGACAGAAAATTAATAGCATTAAAATCCATTTGCAGCGAATACAATGTTCGTGGATCTGAGCGAACCTTCATTGCAGCAGTGATACAAACTGGCATCGTTGATGATGCTGGTAAGGCGGTCACGGCATCTGGGTATCAGGCTCGTGTCAGACGGCTGCATAAACTTGGTTTTTCCGAACAAAGTTTCTCGCTATCTCAGCACCATCATTCACCTGTCACAGGGGCATATTGAGAAGGCATTGGTGTCTGGTGGTGCTATCAAAGACCTAACATCTGAAGAGAAAATAATAAACATGCATCAGAAAAAACGTGATTTGGCCAACGAATTACTCAGTGGTCAGGGTGTGGGTGGTAAATTATCAAATGCGGATTTGATGGGCTTGATTTTGCCTCAAGATCCTTATTGAGGATGTATACCTTCCATGGATGGGTTTTCAGATTTTATGCGATTGATTTTTTCGTTCATGCTGTCTTTAAAAACTCGCAATAGAGTAGACTATTACTCGCGTTTAAAGATAGCATGAACGAAAAAATCAATGCGCCTAAAATCCCGAAAACCCATCCATGAAAGGTATATTATGTTGCATCATCGATTTCATCTGCGAGCATTGCAATCACCAACCTACACTAATTTATGCAGGTATTTACAAGAGCAAGGCTGGGTGTATACGCGTTTCAATGGCTGGGCTCATTTTGGTGAAAAAAATTTTCAATTTGATTCAGCTGCCGCAGAGCAGCTTGAATTCAAACATTTATTGGCTCAATTAACTGCTGAATATTGCCCTCAAGTGATGCCAGAAACCTATTTGATTGATGATCAAAATTGGCCTGTGGTTTTGCATGCCCTGGCTGATAAGTATTATATGAACAACAATCAATTGCTGGATCAAATTGAGGGGGTGGTTTGGATTTTAAAGCCATCGAAACTTAATAATGGACAGCATATTAAAATTTTTCAAAAATTAAGTGATATTGAACGACATTATAGCAGTGCACAACGTATGGGTGGTGAGCATGTCTTACAGCGGTATCTTTCGCAACCGCATTTATTAAGAAAACACAAATACAGCATACGCATGTTTGTATTGATTACAAATTACTCAGGTGCTTATCTCTACCCCCATGGTTATATTAACGTAGCACTGGCACCTTATCAGCCTGAGAATTTTACCCAGCTTCATGTGCATTTAACGAATGAGCATTTAAAAGAAGATGAATTGAATACGGTGCAAATTCCAACACAACGCATGGATGTTTTCGCCTCATTTTATCCGCAGATACAAACCATCTTAAGTAGAACCATTCATGCTCTTAAAGAAAAACACCCACGGGCATTTCTAGCTACTAAAAATCAGACATTAGCGATTTTTGGGTTTGACTTTATGGTGGACACCGACATGCGCCTGTGGTTATTAGAGGCCAATCATGGCCCCTGTTTCCCTAGCAACGATGAACATCCACTGCAGCATCATTTGTATTATGATTTTTGGCAGGCCTTTATTGGGGATTTTGTGGTGCCCATTGCCAAACGGCAGCAAACAACAGCCCAGTTTTTTGAAAAAATTCTTTAGGGTCTTTTTAGCGAGCTCCTAGGGACTTGCTTGTTTTTACTGCTAAAGCGGTAATTAATGCTGTTTTTTCTTTTAAATCGTCCTTTTTAAATAAAAATAACGTTATTTTACTGCTATAGCAGTAATAATG
>JBIODT010000106.1:0-8283 GCA_044445305.1 Legionellales bacterium
ATGGCATTAATTGGTTCTTGTGACGGACACCCTTCTCCCGCCCGCGGGAGATGGGTCTCCGTAACTAGAACAATTTAAGGCCTTCCATCGCTCAAACCTGAACGCAATCTGAACGCCACCAAACAGAATCAATGAAACGTTGTACTAGACGCGTTGCAGATCATTCAATAATAACTGCACTAAGAACAAACACAATACAATAAATAACAACCGATGGATTAATACTTCCATGGCTATAGATACCGGTTTCCCTCGTAGTTTTTCTAACACAGCATACAAAATAGAACCGCCATCCAAACCAGGAATGGGCGCTAAATTCACCACAGCTACTGCCAAACTCAAACTGGCAATAAAATACATAAAAACAACCAGCCCTTGCATTAGGGAAGCAATTGACGCTGTAAATAAACCCAAAGGCCCAAGCAAAGTTGCAAAGGGAATGACCCCGAACAATAATTGCTTCAACATCATGAGAAAGAAATAAAGCTGTTGTGCAATGGTTTGATTTGCCTGCTGCATCGCAGCTAACAGAGAAGATGCGCGCAACAGGACATCAGGAGCCGCTAAATGGGGCATAATGCCGATAGGTTCCATTAGTGATTTATTTTGCGCAGAAAATTGAATTTGACTTAAATTAAGTTGCAGTAGCCTTGGCACACCATGATTCTGTGATTTTACCCTGACATGAACATGCTCATTACCCCAAGCTTCTACAAGCCCCATTCCTACATCAGCCCAAGTTCGGGTTGCATGCCCTTCGATAGCAAGCAACTGATCACCGACAAGAAAACCTGCTTGAGCGGCAATACTATGGGGTACAACCGATTGAATAACCGGTAATTTATAACCGATACCAACAAGAAATACGCAAACAAAAGCCACCCAAGCTAGCATAAGATTAGCAAAGGAGCCTGCTGTTAAAATGACCAGACGATTCCAGATTGGTTTTTTATCAAAACACCTGCCGTACTCCTGAGGTTCCACCGGACTAATTCTGGAATTAAGCAATTGAACATAACCACCCAAAGGCCAACAAGCCCATACCCATTCACAGCCACCCTTGCTCTGCCAATGGATTACAGGCCTGCCAAAACCTATAGAGATTTTCTTAACCGTCACCCCTAGAAGGAGTGCCACTACTGCATGGCCTAACTCATGTACACCCACTACTAAAATTAATGTGCTCAGTACTGCAGCAATTGCCACCAACATAAAATACCCCTGCCTATTTTTTGGTATTATCAACGACTAACTGCAGCATGGGGACTCCTTGTCGACCAGCCAACTCGTATCCGTTGCGAAATACCTCAAAAACACGGTAGGCCTTATTTGAATCGCTATCAATCAACTCCACAATGTCGTCTTGCTCGTCTATCAGCGTCACCAATAAATGTATCTCGCAAAATTTATTAATGTGATAACGTTCATTAAATAATTTCAACACACGCTCTAAACTCTCTAAAGCCTCATCACTGTCATGCTTGCCTTGAAGAATAATATCCATTTGAGACTCCTCGTTAAATTTGGATAAAGCGGCATCACAACCCCATACCTCTTTATTCAAAAAGTAATTATTGTTGTTGACGGCATTATTCAAAAATACTTTAGTGTCTGTGATAGAGTGAAGGGTAAGGCCATTAAAGGGAAGTAATTATGCAATCTCATGTCGATATGAAGCAAGCCCTACCCATGTCAAACACGTTAATTGAACTCATCTTTTCCGAGGACAGTTACAGAGATAAATTACACTATCTGCATAAAGAGCTTCCCCTGATGGTGCAGCAACAGTGCTTGTTGGCAAAGTTCTTGAAATTTATTGATTACCTCATAGATATTTCCGACAAGCTGCTAGAGAACATAACCGCTTCGATGAACATGAGTCCTGATAGTGATGACGGTGAGCTGATAAAACTTACCTCAAAACGGACGCAGATTCTAATGCTGTTTGCCACTATAAGTCATCAATATCAGGAATTGTATCGAAGTTATATTGCTGACATCAGCAACCAACGTATTGAATTACCTAACGGTGCTTTATTAATTAGTTACTTAATAGAACCCATTCAACGAGGTCCTAGATATGGCATGTTTATCGACGGCATTTTGAAGCATGATGGTCATCAAATATCCCCTCAAACTGCCAATGCGTTGACTTTTGTGAAAACCAATTTTGTACCCGTTATGAATAATGGCGCCCTACTCACCGCCTCCGCGGCTACTTCACTGGCATCTATTGCTGATCCCCATCCTTCCACACCTGTTTTTTCTGCACCCACAATTAATTCATCCGCCACAACAGAACAAGCAGCAACACCTGCCTCCCTGTATCAAATGGGCAATGATTTAAGCAGCTTTTTCTACAATACAGTAGGTACTTTTTTTTGGGTAGCCAAATCAGATTCATCAGAAACACCAGCTCTAAAGTGTCCCTCTTTAATGGATCCACCCCCTGTCGACAGGCCCTAATGCAACCTCTATACAAAAAGAGCCCCACCATTTTTTGTATAGAGGTCCAAAATCGTATACAATACGCCATTAACCTAAATAACCTATTGACTCAGACTCTATGGTGTTTGTTGCTTGCGGGCTCAATCATAAAACGGCGCCACTTGACGTGCGTGAAAAAATCGCATTGCCTGTTGCTGCCCACGATTCCTTGCTTAGCAGCCTTATCAAACTGCCCGAAGTCAATGAAGCAGCGCTGTTATCGACCTGCAATCGTACCGAAATCTATTGTGATACGGATGATCCCCAAGTCCTTAGTCAATGGCTGGCGTATGAACACCAACTGCCACATGAGTCTCTTGCACCATTTTTATACCACCACGAAGGCCATCACGGCATTAGGCATACCTTACGTGTTGCCAGTGGATTAGACTCGATGATGATTGGTGAACCCCAAATTCTTGGTCAAATGAAACAAGCCTACCAACAAGCTTGCCAGCTGGGAACTATAAAAACAAAATTACGCCCCGTTTTTGAATATGTTTTTAGTGCCAGTAAACGGATTAGAACCCGCAGTGGTATAGGCGTCAATCCCATTTCAGTCGCCTATGCGGCCATGCAATTGATTGGACAACTATTTCCAACCTATGCGCCGCTTAATGTGCTTATAATCGGCTCAGGTGAAACGGCTTCTTTAGTCGCCAAATATTTACACCAACAAGGCGTAACGCGTTTCATGGTAGCCAGCCGTACACTTAAAAACGCGCAAAAACTTGCAGACCATTTTGGTGGCAATATCATCTCGATCACAGACATTCCACAACACCTTGCTCATGCCGATGTGATTATTTCTGCAACAGCCTGCCCTGTGCCCTTTATTAGTAAGGGCATGGTTGAACATGCCTTAACTCATAGAAATCACGCACCTATGTTTTTTTTAGATTTGGCAGTTCCAAGAGACATAGAGGCCAATGTTAAAGAATTAGACCAGGTGCACCTCTACAATATAGATGACTTACAGTGTATGATAGAGCAAGGGATGAGTGAACGACGACATGCGGCCTCCCAAGCAGAGCAATTAATAGAAAATGAATTGGATAATTACATTCATTGGCATCGCTCACTAAAAGCAAAAGATGTGATATGTAGTTACCGCAATCAAATGCAAGACCTGGCGCAACATGAATTACAGCGCGCCAAAAAAAGACTCGCCGCTGGACAAGAGCATGAGTCTGTTTTAAATGAATTTAGCGAGCGTTTGATAAACAAGTTAATCCACAACCCTACTCATGGCTTAAGAAAAATAGCTTGGGATGGTCAAGAAGACTTGCTTACTTTAGCGCAATACCTCTTTACTACAACAAACGACGTGCCCTCCTATGAAGAAGTCCCTTGAGTTAAAACTACAGCAAATGCTGGAGCGCTTCCAAGAAGTCAGTCGCTTGTTATCAGAAGCGTCGGTTATTGCTGATCAAAACCAATTTAAACCCTTATCTAAAGAATACGCGCAACTAGAACCCGTCGCCACCTGTTATGAGACCTATCTTGAAGCCCAAGACAATTTAGCCTCACTACAAGAGCTGATAACAGGCGATGACAAAGAATTGGCTGCTTTAGCAGAAGATGAGATTATTGATTCAAAAAAAGCATTGGAGTTGCTGGATGAACAATTACAGTGGCACCTCATTCCCAAAGATCCTGATGACGAACGCAACATCTACCTTGAGGTTAGAGCGGGTACTGGTGGTGATGAAGCGGCAATTTTTGCAGGCGATCTCTATCGAATGTACAGCCGCTACGCGGAAGTACAAGGTTGGCAACTCGAATTAATCAGCGCCAATCATGGTGAGCACGGTGGCTTCAAAGAGATCATCGCCCGCATTAGCGGTCATGCCGTCTATTCACAATTAAAATTTGAGTCCGGTGCGCACCGCGTGCAACGCGTTCCCGAAACAGAATCTCAAGGCCGCGTCCATACGTCAGCATGCACTGTAGCAATTATGCCTGAAGTTGATGAAATTGATGAAATTCAAATTAATACAGAAGATTTACGCGTTGATACTTACAGGGCATCTGGCGCTGGTGGCCAGCACATCAACAAAACCGACTCAGCAATCAGAATCACCCACCTTCCTACTGGCGTCGTTGTTGAATGCCAAGATGAGCGCTCGCAACATAAAAACCGCGCCAAAGCAATGTCACTGCTGAAGTCACGGTTATTAGATGCCGAGCAAAGCAAACAAAAAAAAGAGCAAGCACAAACACGTAAGTCACTGGTTGGCTCCGGTGATCGCTCCGAACGCATTCGCACCTATAACTACCCACAAGGCCGCCTGACAGACCACCGTATTAACTTAACCATTTATCAACTCAATGACGTGATGGAAGGCAATTTATCGTTAATTATTGATTCATTAAAACGTGAATATCATGCAGAGCTTCTTGCTGAATTAGGGCGTCATGATTGATATTCGCACCGCATTAGAGCATGCTCTGTTGCAATTAGGCCCTGTAAATCCTGACTCTCGCTTGGAAGCTGAAATTTTATTGGGTCAGGTATTACATCAAAACCGGGCTTATCTGTTCGCTCATCCAGAAAAATTAATAAGTCACACTCAATTAGATGCTTATCAAGCGTTCATTGCCAAACGCGTGCAAGGCGTGCCCATTGCCTATATAACAGGCATTCGATCATTTTGGTCACTGTCTTTGAATGTCAATCAACATACATTGATCCCAAGGCATGAAACAGAACAATTGGTAGAGCTGACCTTAGAATTAATACCTAATAAACCAGACATCCAAATTTTGGATTTAGGCACTGGCAGTGGCGCCATAGCTTTAGCCCTTGCCCAAGAAAGACCAAACTGGCAGATTGATGCTTGCGACCTAAGTCAAGACGCGTTATTAGTCGCGCAAGACAATGCCCAAAAACACCAGATCAGCAACGTCAATTTCTATCAATCCGATTGGTTTAATAACCTAAAACCCAAACGCTACCACGCCATTGTCTCTAATCCACCGTACATAGCGCCGCAAGATCCTCATTTACAACAAGGTGATGTTCGTTTTGAACCACAAAGTGCTTTAGTCAGTGGTCAAGAGGGATTAGCTGATCTACAATACCTCATAGAGCACAGTAGAGACCACCTGCAACCTGATGGCCTACTCTTACTAGAACATGGATATGATCAAAAATTGCATTTAAGCGCTATACTTAAAAAATTAGGGTATAAAAACATACAATCATGGCAAGACCTTCAAGGCCATTATAGAATGAGTGGAGGAATGTACAGTTGAAGTAGGAGATTAAAATGAACACACAATTAATTGATAAAACCAACGAGAGATCATACAAAGTGAAAAACGACACCATGGGCAGTGTAGGAATCACCCCTTACCAGGAAACTGAAGGGGAAGAATATATGAATGAAAAACAAGTGGCACATATAGAAACAATATTGCTGGCTTGGCGTCAATCATTAATGGAAGAAGTAGACCGAACCGTGTCGCATATGAAAGATGAGGCAGCCAATTTCCCAGATCCTTCTGATAGAGCCAGTCAAGAAGAAGAATTTAGTATTGAGCTACGTACTCGAGACAGAGAACGTAAACTGATTAAGAAAATTGAAGACGCGCTAGAACGATTGAGAAATGATGATTTTGGCTATTGCGAAGCATGTGGGATAGAAATCGGCCTAAAGCGCTTGGAAGCAAGGCCTACGGCAACCCTATGCATCGATTGTAAAACCTTATCTGAAATAAAAGAAAAACAAAATCAAGGTTCTTAAACCCGTGCAACGCCACACCTACGTCCCGCGCCCTGTCCGCGGGATCCAGAAGATCATGACTCATGAGTAAGATCTCAGGATCTCAGGATCCCACGGACAAGGCTTTTAATTAGCCTTAAGTTTTAGTTGATTTCAATCTCAATTTTGATTTTGCACCTATACTACGTGCGATCACAATCTGCGGTTTTTAGTTGGCTTTGTATACAGTTTGAACCCATTCGTGGTTTTAACTTTGACTTTGACTTTGTGCATAGTTTGAACCCGTTCGTGGTGAGGAGGCGCACTCGCCGATCCAGCAAATAGCAGTGAACTTTACTGCGCCGTCTCGAACCATTCACGACGTATATCAACCTAGATCCGCCCTAAAAGTAGACACTATAAACCCAAAACAGGTTAAGACTCCGTTGATTTAGTACGTCGTGAATGGTTCGAGACGGCGCAGTAAAGTTCACTGCTATTTGCTGGATCGGCGAGTGCGCCTCCTCACCACGAACGGGTTCAAACTATGCACAAAGTCAAAGTCAAAGTCAAAACCACGAATGGGTTCAAACTGTATACAAAGCCAACAAAAACTTAAGGTTCATTGGAAGGACGCACCGCAGTATATACACCTAAAGCCAGCTCTATCTGTTGTAAATACTTTGCCAGCGAGCCTTTGTTATTTTCTAACACAGCCGTTGCATTTTTAGTCAGCTGCTGTCGAAACGCTTTGTCTTCATGCAATTTAATAATTGCATCAATGAGCCCATCAGCATGCTCTACCAGCAAAATTGCCTCTGCCTCCTCTAGATCCCTGCAAATGGCTTTAAAATTATGAACTTGATTACCACTTATAACGGGTACACCCACAGCAATCGGTTCTAAAACATTATGACCGCCAACAGCGACAAGGCTTCCACCAATGAAAGCACAGTCACTGAGCTGAAACCATCCAAGAAGCTCGCCCAAGCAATCTAAAACAACAACCTCATTGTCAACAGCCAGTGTTGCCAAATTACTACGCAGCCCAGTATTAAATCCCGCGTCCAGGGCTAATTGATAAACCTTCTGAAAACGCTCAGGATGACGTGGGGCAATTAATAAAAGCACCTGGGGTATCGCCTGTTGTAGCCGTCTTAAACAAGCCAGAATCTGAGACTCTTCATCTTCATGGGTACTGGCAGCAATCACCACTACTCGCTCGCTCCCCCAACGTTCTTTTAAATCTTGAAACTTCTCAGAATTCACAGTGTTGGTTTGCAAATCAAACTTCATATTGCCTAAAACATGAACCAAATCTTCTTTAGCGCCTAAAGCAATGAAGCGCTTGGCATCGTCTTGACTTTGCGGAAAAACAGCAGCGAACTGATTTAATAGGGGTTTAAAAAAGAATTGCAGCTTCATATATCCAGTTAAAGAATTGTCTGATAAACGCGCATTAGCCAATATCAATGGCACTGTTGCGGCTCGAGCTTGATAAATTAAATTGGGCCATAATTCAGTTTCCATAATCACGCCAATACGAGGCTTCACTTGTCTAAAAAATCGCCTAAGAACGACTGGCAAATCATAGGGAATATATTGATGCGCCACCGCATCACCAAAACGTGCCAGCACCCGCTCTGAACCAGTAGGCGTCATGGTAGTGACTAAAACAGACCACTTATTATCCAATAAGGCCTCGATTAATGGGCTGGCAGCAATAACCTCACCCAAAGATACTGCATGCACCCAAACATCCACCGTCTTATTCTGTTTGATTCCAATACAAAAACGCTCTAATACACGCTGTCTGTAAGCAGGCAAATATTTACCCTTCCACCACAAACGAATTAATAAATAAGGAGTCAGTAAATACATCAAGCAAGAGTACATAAATCGCATAAAAGACCAAATGCAAAAAAAGAACAGTATATACCCAAGATGCTTGGAAATGCTATTTTTAAGCTGTTGCGTCAGGGCAACCGCATCTAAATTTGAACTGGAGTTAGTCAGGTAGCACAATCTGCTCCCTTCTCCCTTGAGGGAGAAGGGTTGGGGATGAGGGTGATTGATGTGGCACTGACTC
>JBIODT010000107.1:0-8195 GCA_044445305.1 Legionellales bacterium
GCGTAATCAAGGTTTCCATTTAAATGGTTACAACCTTGATTACGCTGCGCTACATCCATATCGTTACCCATAAGTCAGCACAAAACTGCAAAACGCAATGAACCAATAGGGTTCGTCATTGCGAGGCTACGAAGCAATTCAGAGAGTTCGGAGTGACGGCCGCTGGGTTGCTTCGTGGCCTCGCAATGACGCACTATTTGAGTACAGTGTGTGATTTTACAACTATTTTCCATGAGGTAACTTATGGGTAACGATATGGCTGCATCAAGGCTACGCGCTTCAAAGTTAGCTCATTACATTGATTAAAACCTGATTATCCGCTCGTAATTGCTCACCACCGGCTCCTATTGAAAGGCGGCGGCGGCAGCTGAGGCAGCAGAATAGACAGAGCTGCTGTTTTTAAAACTAAAGAACATTCTTGAGCGATTACGTAACAACTGCCCATCAAGTCTGCGTTCCCTGTCATTATCTGCACCAGCAGCTGTGATTGGTGCACTAGGTAAATCAGATGATTTAGCATGTCTTGGGTCTTTACGGTCTGAACGCACTGCAGGTATCGGTGGCTGTGTCTTTTTCAGGTTCGCATCAACCAATAAAAGCTTAAACTGTTTGCGGTAGCCTGCATTGTCATCAGCGACAGGCAAGAAATCCAAATAGAGATGTTTGCTTTTAAAAAACTCAGAAAACACATTTTTGTCTTTGGACAGGCTCATGTTTAATACTAGATTCTTTAGCCCAAGCTCAAGAGTCATAATATGATCAACAAGACGCTTTTTGATTGCTTTATCATTGGAAAAAAAGACTTCATCCCCATGAAGGGTATCAGCATCCTGTTTTTCTTGCTGATTTTTAGGCCTAAACATAAGTCGTTGCCAAAGTCTATCCAAAAGTTCTTTTCCTGTCGGATTAAACCACGGCCTTAAAGCTTCGCCAAAAAGGTCAGGAAATTTTAAAGCAAGTTTTTCCGACACGGTTAACCTTGAGGTCAATTTACCGGTCTCATCGATTGCAATTAGAGCAAAAACCGCTCGTGCAATGACGCTAGAATCAGTATAGATTTCAAAAAAACTTTTATATTCATAAATCTCTGTTAAAACACTAGCCCCTGCAGCAATGAAAGCTCTAAAAACTTCTGGGTCCCATTTTATAATCCCACGCGTTTTATGATAGAGCCTCATGGCTCTACTAAAGTCTTCGTCGCTTGTATACAAAAAGTCCTGAGGTAGCCCCGCCCGCGCTTTCTGTGGTATCTGTAATAATTGAATTATTTCAATTATATCTTGGTCTGTACAAGTAACTGTATGGATAATACATTCTAATAGATTCAAACCACAATTACCTCTAACCTTGATATCAGTATCGGGCTTTCTAATAAGTGCTTTGATGCTATTAAGATCTAAGTCCCTATAGTTAAAAATAGCGCCTGCTAACAGACGTTTAAGTTGGATGGTATTTTCGCTCTCATTTAGGTACCGTTGATACTGATAACGTTGTCTGCTACGTCCCTTGTCCTGAAAGTCTTTGTTCTTTGGCAATCTTCCTGTATCTATTGCCATTTGTAAAAAAATAGTACATCCCCGGCGGCTAAAACTGTCTTCTACTATAGGTAACTTAGTGGTGTCGACTCCTGCTATAAAAAGCGCTCTTAGTATCTCTGTTGTTGAATAATGAAAGCTAATAGGACGTTCCCATATCCCACCGTCATAGCTATCGCATGGGTAGATCAAATCAGTCAGAATTTGAAAATCAACTAACTGATAATCTTTGCCTATTCGTTGACTGCATAGATGAATAATAAAACAAACGTCTTCTACATCGAGGTGTACGCGTGTCCTTGTGTCAAGTAGGTGTTTATTATTGTCAACTACGTGTGTCCATGTTGCCAGTTGCAAAATATTATCTCCAGAATTTCCAGTGACCTTGGCATCAAATGGAAGACTGGGATCCGCTACAGCAGCTTGAAAAATCTCATGCACTGTTTCAATATTAAGAGGAAACTGGTTCAAGGCTTGTTGTAATTCTGTAGTCAGATTTCGAGGCATCATGTCTCTCCTTGGGCTGGTTCAACTCCAGTTCGGAGTTTTATAATTAATGACTAACATCAGGGCGCACTGTTCATGACGTGGCGAGCACGATCCTAAGCACTATTTAGTATGAAATTGATGATTTTTGCAAGGAGGTGGATAAGTAGGTTGTTAAGACATCCCGTATGAATTAAAATCATAAAAAAATTTCCAGGAGTCATAACTTATGTATACAGGTATCACCAAAGGACTGTATGAAGTCATTAACTTAAGTAAAAAGCCAGGATTAATAAGTTATACCGTTAAATTATCTCCAGAGCTCTGCAATAAGTTAAAGCCAGGTGATAGCGTAGCAGTCGATGGCGTATGTCAAACAGTAGTAACCATTGACAACACTCATGTTTCCTTTCAAGCAATTCAAGAAACATTAGAAAAAACAACTTTAAATGAGTTACAGTTAGGCAGTCATGTCAGTATTGAACGCAGTTTGCGTGTTGGCGACGAAATCGGTGGACATGAAGTCTCAGGGCATGTTTTTGGCACTGCTGTCATTCATCAAAAAACAGTCGAAGAGAATAACCTTACTTTAATCATTCAATGTAACCCTGATTGGATGAAATATATTTTGCCCAAAGGATTTATTTCTGTTGATGGTTCTAGTTTAACCGTCGGCAACACACTACCCGAACAAGGGCTGTTTTATCTTCATTTAATTCCAGAAACCTTAAGACTCACCCATTTTGCAAACAAACCAGTCCATGCCAGAGTCAACATTGAGTTTGATCATAAAACCAAAACCATAGTAGATAGCATTGAACGAATTCTATCTACTATAAAGAATACAGAGCATTCTAAAAAATAATGTGCTTCACTATGAACCCTAAGTAAATCATGTCGCAAATAAGCCCATAAAGACCAATTATTTTTTCATAGCATATGAACAAGATCTGCTGCAAATCCGGATAAAATACTGTATATTACAATATTATTTTTTTAACCTTTGATTATAAGAGCGCTATGACTGATTTAAACCTTTACAGAAATATTGGTATCTTCGCCCACGTAGATGCCGGAAAAACCACCACTACCGAGCGTATTCTTAAGCTCACCGGTAGAATCCATAAAATGGGTGAAGTTCACGAAGGTGAATCAACCACCGATTTCATGGAACAGGAAGCGGAACGCGGTATTACCATTCAGTCAGCAGCAGTAAGCTGTTTCTGGAAAGGCACTCGTTTCAACGTCATCGATACTCCTGGACACGTTGACTTCACCGTGGAAGTATACCGTTCATTGAAGGTGCTCGACGGCGGAATTGGTGTATTCTGTGGTTCTGGTGGCGTTGAGCCTCAGTCAGAAACCAACTGGCGTTATGCGAACGATTCAAAAGTATCTCGTTTGATTTTCGTAAACAAATTGGACCGTATCGGCGCGGACTTCTTGAAAGTAACCGATCAAGTGAAAAAAGTATTGGGCGCAAACCCATTAATTATGACCTTGCCAATCGGCATTGAAGATGATTTCGTAGGTGTCGTCGATTTATTAAGCCGCAAAGCTTACATTTGGGACGAAACTGGCCAACCAGAAAATTACACCGTTACTGACGTGCCGGCTAATATGCTTGACGACGTTGAAATGTACCGTGAGCAATTAATTGAAATGGCACTGGAAATGGATGATGATTTACTGATGGCTTACATGGAAGGCGAGCAACCTTCACTGGAAGACATTAAACGCTGTATCCGTAAAGGTACGCTTGAATTAGCCTTCTTCCCAACTTATTGCGGTTCAGCCTTTAAAAACAAAGGGATGCAACTATTACTGGATGCAGTCATTGACTATTTACCGGCTCCCCACGAAGTTAATCCACAATCTTTGACTGATGCTGAAGGCAAGCCAAACGGCGAATTCGCTATCGTCTCCCCTGATGAGCCCTTCCGCGCCTTGGCATTCAAAATCATGGATGACCGTTTTGGTGTTCTAACCTTCATACGTATCTACTCAGGAAAACTGAATAAAGGTGATAACATCCTTAACTCGGTTACCGGTAAAGTTGAACGTGTCGGCCGTATGGTTGAGATGCAAGCGAATGAGCGTAATGAATTGAGCAGTGCTGAAGCGGGCGACATTATAGCCATCGTAGGCATGAAAAACATTCGAACCGGTCACACCCTTTGCGATCCAAAACACGAATGCACACTTGAAGCGATGGTTTTCCCTGAGCCAGTCATCTCTATTTCGGTCACGCCAAAAGACAAAGGCTCAACCGAAAAAATGAGTATTGCTATTGGAAAAATGGTTGCAGAAGATCCAACGTTTAGAGTTGAAACTGATATAGATTCAGGTGAAACCATTCTTCGTGGTATGGGTGAATTACACCTTGATATTAAAGTGGATATTCTGAAGCGTACTTACGGTGTTGAATTGATAGTAGGTCAACCACAGGTTGCCTACCGCGAAACCATAACCAAATCGATTCAAGACAGCTATACCCACAAGAAACAATCAGGTGGTTCTGGTCAATACGGTAAGATTGACTACACCATTGAACCAGGCGAGCCCAACACCGGATTCACTTTTACCGCATCCTGTGTGGGTGGTAGCGTTCCTAAAGAATTCTTCCCCGCAATTGAGAAGGGTTTCCGCTCCATGATGGGCACCGGTACTTTGGCAGGATTCCCCGTATTGGATGTTGTGGTTAACCTCACCGACGGTGGTTTCCATGCTGTTGACTCCTCAGCAATTGCCTTTGAAATTGCTGCAAAAGGCGCTTTCCGTCAATCCATACCCAAAGCTGGCCCACAATTGCTTGAGCCAATCATGAAAGTTGACGTTTACAGCCCAGAAGATCATGTGGGTGATGTTATTGGTGACTTGAACCGTCGTCGCGGCATGATCGCAGGCCAAGAAGCCAGCGTAGGTGGCGTACGTATTAAGGCCGATGTTCCTCTTTCAGACATGTTTGGTTACATCAGCACCTTGCGTACCCTTACCTCTGGTCGCGGTCAGTTCTCAATGGAGTTCTCTCACTATGCTGCTTGCCCAAACAATGTAGCTGAAGCTGTAATTGCCAAAGAAAAAGAAAAGAAAGCTGCTGCGGCCAAGTAAGGCTGTTAGCTAACTCTAAAAAAGCCCTTTCAGTTTACACTGATGGGGTTTTTTTTTAACCCGCACCATGAATCAAAGGATCAAAGCGATTGCTCAAACATTCAATATTACTGGTTCTTATTACCGTTTTTTTTATGGATACTTGCATGCCTTTATTTGCGAGTACTCAACCCATTAAATCAACCTCCATACAAAAAAAACTGGCAGAACTTGAAGCATCCACTGATGGTCGGATTGGATTATTCGCCATCAATACGGCAAATAATGTACGTATTCAATACCGTGGTGAAGAACGTTTTCCAATGGGCAGTACCGCTAAGGTAATGGCAGTATCAGCCATCCTGAAACAAAGCATGACAGACAAGCATTTTTTACAACAAACCATAAATTACAAAAAAAATGATTTAGTAGATTGGTCACCCATTACTGAACAACACCTTACTGATGGAATAACCATCGCTAGCCTATGCGCCGCAACCATAACGCATAGCGATAATACCGCAATGAACCTTCTAATGAAAAAATCAGGTGGCCCTGAAGCGGTTACTGCTTTTGCCCGCTCCATAAACGATACTACCTTTAGACTGGTAAGGTGGGAGCCGAAATTGAATACGGCGATTCCTGGAGATTTGCGTGACACGTCAACACCTGCAGCAATGGCCAAAAGTTTGCAACGGCTGGTGCTAGGCAACGTATTGGCATTAGCACAACAGAAACAGCTACAAGCATGGCTAAAAAGCAACACCACTGGAGATTTGCGAATTAGAGCTGCTGTGCCTAGGGGCTGGATTGTAGGTGATAAAACTGGAACTAGTGACTATGGTACAACCAACGATATTGGAATAATCTGGCCACCGAAAGGTGCCCCCATTGTTGTAGCAATATATTTTACACAAAAGAAAAAAGATGCAGCACCTAGAAATGATGTTATTGCATCAGTCACACGCATCTTGATTGATTCATTACTCGCTGAACCATAACATTTAATTCACAGGCCAACACCTTGTCTAGAACCCAACGTCTGTTTGAGCTCATCCAAATACTGCGCCAACACCGCTATCCCATCAGTGGGCAACAATTAGCTGCAACGCTGGATGTAAGCCTACGGACAGTGTACCGCGATATAGTCACTTTACAGGGGCAAGGGGCAACCATAGAAGGCGAGCCGGGTCTTGGCTATGTATTGCGTCCAGGCTTTATGCTGCCGCCGTTAATGTTTTCTGAGGAAGAGATAGAAGCCTTGGTCTTGGGCTCACGCTGGGTAGCGCGTAGAACTGATAAAAAATTAAGACTTGCTGCAACAAACGTTTTGGCTAAAATATCAGCCGTCCTCCCACAAGATCTTCGGCAGCAACTTGAGTATTCAGGTTTGCTCATTGGTCCTGTAACAACCAGCATAGAAAATGATGACGAGAAAGAGGCTTTAATACGCCATGCCATTCGTAGAGAGTATAAGCTTCAAATGACTTATATGGATGTCAAGGAGGATGAATCTCAAAGGATCATCTGGCCACTGGCACTTGGTTTTTTTGAAGAGGTGCACGTTGTTGTCGCTTTTTGTGAACTGCGGGGAACTTTTCGCCATTTTCGCTCAGATAGAATCGTCAAATTAATACCGCTAGAAACACGCTATCCTCAACGTCGTCAAGTCCTACTAAAAAAATGGCGTGAAATGAACCACATTCCTGAGCAATAACACCATTCACTACTGACAAAAACTGTCAGTCTATAACAGTAAACTACTGTTCGATGATATCCCACTATTTAAAGGAGAAAACATGATACTCGAACCAAGCGCCGTTGTACTTTATGTTGATAATCTGGCAACAAGCAGCCAATTTTATCGGGATTTACTTGGAATAAAGCCAGAAGAAGCCTCACCCACATTCCACTCATTCACATTATCCAATGGCATGGGTTTGGGTTTGAAGGCTAAACATTCAGTTGAACCACCAGTCAATGCAAACCATAGTAGTAATGGTGAGTTGGCATTCACGCTTGATAGCAGCAAGAAAGTTGATGCGTTATTTGCAAAATGGCAAAAAAATGCAATAAATATAGTCCAACCACCAACCATCTTAACTTATGGTTATACTTTTGTCGCACTGGATCCTGATGGCAATCGACTTCGGGTTGTCTCGCTCGGAAAATCATAAGGCTTAAGGAGATAGCGGTTGCATCTGCCACATGGCGCTTAAAACCATGCAGCCCCCATCAATAATAAATAAATAGGAGTGATCCAGATGCAATCAATACAAGCAATCATAAAACACGTTGATGGCTTTACAGTAACAGGCCTCGCAGTAAGAACTCAAAACAGCGATGAGTTCAACGAAAAAACAGCGAAATTGCCCCAGCTGTGGCAGCAATTTTATTCCAGCAATCTCGCCACGGGTACAAGTGTTTTTGGTGTTTATTCAGATTATGAATCCAATGAAAATGCGCCTTACACCGTCACCGTAGGTGTTACTTGTGAGAATCAGGATCCTGACTTTAGTACTGTTAAAATCAGTTCAGGCAATTATCTTGTCTTTCGTGGCGTCGGCACTATGCCCCTGGCTGTCATCGAAACATGGGGACGCGTCTGGGATTATTTTACAACGGAGAATCTATATCAACGTTGTTTTATAAGTGATTTTGAAGCTTATAACGGTGGCGATGAAGTAGCTATTTATATTGGCATTAAATAAGCCTGCGCTTTTTTTAAGAAAATCCACTCGATAAGTCAGGTGTCTGTGCGCTAACAATCGCAACTGGTGACCGCGTGCAGTATATACCTTCCACGGATGGGTTTTCAGGTTTTATGCGATTGATTTTTATCTATCTTCTGTACTTTCCAAGCTTTTGATGTCTCCATGGTGTTATCCAGCTGCTGTTGCATTTCTTTTACTGAATAACATTTATTATCCCATGGATCACAAACAACAGCCTCGCCATTTAAATGGTTAAAACCTTGATTACGCTGCGCTGCATCAAGGCTACGCGTTACGCCGTTAACTCATTACCTTTATTCAAGCCTGATTGCCTGATCGTAAAGACGAATTTCCACATTCATTGAGTCCA
>JBIODT010000108.1:0-8193 GCA_044445305.1 Legionellales bacterium
ATAATATACCACAGATGAATTAGCGGTGGATAGAAATGCCAAGAGTTAAAGGAAATGGTCAAATTATAACTGCTGATATCGGTGGTGATAAAGCCGGTAGAGCTATAAAGATCAAATTTGGTAATCCTAATCAAATTAAGACGTTGGTGTTGCTCTCTATAGTGGGGAATGAGTTTTGTCAGGGTGACTATTTGAAGTCTATAATAACTGAATCGATTACCACCAAGAAAAACATGACTTTTTTAATAGCAGATGAAATCTATTGGTATAATTTGCAAGATGGATCTAAAAGTGAAGTGGAATTAAAACAACAGGCAGTAAAGTTAGGCGAAACCTATTTCAATGAACAATTACCGTATTTTTTAGCACCGCTTGAAGTGACAGTTGCGGATTTTAATGCTCAGTATTCTGGTAGCACGACATCTGAAAAAATAAGCATTCTCAATGAGTTGATTCTTACTAAGGGGCTTAATTATAACATAGTAGGTTGGCATGAATGGATGAATAATGCACCGCAGGAGTATATTGTTAAAAAAATGCAATTAAAAACCATATGCGCATCGAATTTAGAGCTTCAAAGAAGCATAGTTGAGGGTGCAGAAGGTTTTGCTAAGCGTCATCATAATCATGGCTCAGAGACTTATAATCTTTTAAAAGACAGATCTATAGGGTATTTGACTGAGGAAAGCTTTGGCATCATGTGTCTTGCTTCCTTAGGTGGTTACAATTTTATTGCTTATCCTGGTGCCATACCCGAGGCCTTCTTGATCACGAAAAAACTTTTGATTAAAGACATGATAGTTGAGGATTCTGATTCTTATTTACGAGTCAACAGACCAGAAAATTTTGCTAATTTGTTGGAAATATATTTTAACCGCAGTCATCCACCTAAAGCAGCTGTAAGTGCTAAAGCAGAGCCTTATAGGGCGCAATTTTTCAAACGCGCTATCAGCAGCGCAGAAGCTAGTAATGCCAGCAGCGCAGAAGCTAGTAATGCCAGCAGCAGAAGGAGCAGCAGCACCGCATCTAGCCCTGATAATTCTGGTTCAAATACCCCCTCTCCTCAAGATCCAATGACAGCTCCTTTTAATGGCGTAGCACTGGCAATATTAAGTAGTAAGGATATGTCAGAGGAGCAGAAACAAAGCATGATAGCAGGTGTGCTAACGATGTATAGTAGTCAACAATATCCTGGGAAATCAAACGACGATGTTGTTGGCCCGCGCACCATAGGTTCGTTACCTTAATGGCAATAGGCCTTGCTTTTAATTTAAACCTTATGTAATCAATGGTAAATAAAAATGGTAAAAAAGTATAATGCTTCAAAAAATGAACAAATTAAGGACACCGTTCTTGGTTTGGATGAACCCACACAGCAGAAGTTTAGTGAATTGAGTCGAATGTGTAAGAGCCATATTTTTCATGATCTTAAATTTTTCAAGCCTTCTCCAGTTGATGTGGTTGGCCGTTTTAATGGTATTACGCAGCAAATTATTAGCAGTAAACTACCCTTCGAGCTTCAAATAGGACTTTTGGCGAATTTATTGCAGCAGTACCAAATGCATATGAAGAAAAACGAGATTACATCTACAAGCCCTTCCCCTTAATCCAGTCACGTGCAGGCAGAAAATCAGTATAGAGTTCAGCTTCAGCACTGTTTTCTTGGGGTTGCCAGTTATACTCCCAACGTACTTCAGGAGGGAGCGACATTAAAATAGACTCAGTTCTACCGCCTGATTGTAAACCAAACAAAGTACCCCGGTCGTAAATGAGATTAAACTCCACGTAACGGCCTCGCCTATACAGTTGAAATGACTTTTCTCTTGCTCCAAAAGCATGTGATTGGCGACGCAACACTATAGGGACATAGGCTTTTAGAAAGCTGTTTCCTATACTTTGCATGAGTGCAAAACTGTGTTCAAAACTAATTTTATTATAATCATCAAAAAAAAGCCCCCCAATTCCGCGTGCTTCTTGTCTATGTGGCATATAAAAATAATCATCACACCACTGTTTGAATTTAGGGTAAATGTCGGGGCCAAAAGGCAGGCAGGCTTCTAATGCTGCTTGGTGCCAATGCTGACAATCCTCAACAAAACCATAATAGGGCGTTAAGTCAAAGCCACCACCAAACCACCACACTGGCGTAGCGCCATCTTTTTCCGCAATAAAAAAGCGAACGTTTGCATGTGCACTTGGGATGTATGGATTGTCTGGATGTACTACCAAAGACACACCTAAGGCGCTGAACCTTCGGCCTTCAAGTTCAGGTCTACGGGCACTGGCTGAAGCAGGAAGTTCTTCTCCAGAGACCTGCGAAAAATTAACGCCTGCTTTTTCAAAAATACCGCCATGATTGCACACACGAGTTATACCGCCACCACCTGCTGGACGTTGCCAGGTCTCTGTAACAAATTGGGCTGAGCCATCCAAGGTCTCAAGTTTTTGACAGATGTTGTTTTGTAGTTGCAGCAGGTAGGTTTTTACTTGTTCTATGGCCGTGTCTGGGAGTAGGGTGTTGGGTAACATGATGATAGCGTTCTCTAAATATACTGTGCTGATTTTAACATTAATTTAAATTATAATGTAGCTGAATTCAGATGGGATGTTGGACATGACAATAGACAGTATTGCAACAAGAGATCTTCAAAATTTAAATGAGAACATTTTTTTACAGGTCATGTTAAAAAGTATGCGTATGGGACAACATTTTCTTGAAGACGTAAGTCCATTGAGTGCTGATAGCCAGGCAATCTTCGAGAACATGCTAGATGGGCAGTATGCCGTCGCTGAATCGAAAGAAATGGATTTAGCCCCTGCTAAGCTGCAAAGTTCAGTGAATGGTACGACAGTCTTGCCCGAGCCTTCTGTGCTTGTTGAAAGCAAAGCTACGGCAAGTGCCACCAGCACCCAAAGCATCAATGATTTTGTAAAATCAATTTGGCCTCATGCCAAACAGGCAGCCTCTCTAATTGGTTTAGATCCCAAGATTTTAATAGCACAGGCAGCTTTGGAAACAGGTTGGGGAAAGTTTATTGCAAAAGACACTGATGGCTCTACTAGCAATAATTTGTTTAATATTAAAACAGGAACTCATAATGAGTCGGAGTCAGTGCTAATTAAAACAACAGAGTATGTTGCCGGTACACCCATGATAATGAATGCTTCATTTAGAAAATATGTATCAGTTGAACACAGTTTTAATGATTATGTCACTTTAATAAAAGGCAGTGAACGCTACCAAAATGTAATAGCCCAGAGCAGCGATCCAGAGCGTTACATTGATGAATTAGATAAGGCGGGTTATGCCACTGATCCTCAATATGGCGCTAAGATTTTATCGATTTATCACAGTGAGGCATTAAATCATGCCATGCAGGCAATGCTTTGAGTGCATATCAATTAACAGCGCTTGATTATGTCATCAATTTACAAGAGTTTTATCAAAAACTAGGTGCTTTGCCGGGGTTTGTACTGCTTGAAAGTACTCATCGCTCACGTGGTCGCTATGATATTTTAAGTGCTTGTCCTTATGAGCAAATTAGAATACCTGAAACCTGTACCACACTGGAGGATGAGTTAAAAAAATGCGCTAAAATGCTGCCGGTGGAGCAATCCGAGCTGGATCTTCCCTTTCAAGGTGGGGCCATTGGTTATATTGCTTACGATTTAGGCGCGCGCTTGCTCGGGTTAAAATCACCCTCTCAGCCTGGTTTAGAGGGCATGCCATTGTTAGATCTCGGTTTGTATGATTGGGCCATCATCGCGGATCATCATTTAAAAAAAGTCACTTTATTTTCTGCAAACCGCCATGCATCGACTAAAGACATTACTCAAAAGGCACTTCAATTATGGCACTCTTCGAGCGTTAGTTCGAATGGGTTTAAAGTTACAAGTGATTTTAACCCACTGACATCCAAAGCAAGCTATCAAGAAGCTTTCTATGCCATTCAGGATGCTTTAAAGTCAGGGAGAAGCTATCAAGTGAATCTCACGCAGCCTTTCCATGCTGCCTATGAAGGTGATGCTTGGCAAATATACAGAACCGTGAGCATGAAAAATCCAGTACCTTTTTCAGCTTTTCTGCGAACTGCTGATGCGGCGTTATTAAGTTTTTCTCCAGAGCGTTTTTTACTTTATGACAATGGCCGCCTGCTAACATCACCGATTAAAGGAACGTCACCCCGATCGATAAATCCACTTGAAGATGAAAGATTAAAAAAACACTTGGCTGCATGTCCTAAAAATCGTGCTGAAAATGTGATGATAGTTGACTTGTTGCGTAATGATTTTGGAAAAATTGCTAAGGCAGGAACGGTACAGGTTGCTAATTTATTTGGCATTCAAAGTTATAATTCGGTGCATCATTTGGTAAGCGACATCTGTGCAATCTGTCTGGATGATATCAGTCCTTTTGTGGCTTTCATGTCTTGTTTTCCTGGTGGTTCAATTACGGGTGCTCCTAAGTTGGAGTCAATGCGGATTATCCATGAGCAAGAGAGCTACGCACGAGGTGTCTATTGTGGCAGCATAGGCTACCTTTCTCATCACGGACGTTTTGATGCGAATATTGCGATTCGGACTGTAACTGCTAAAAACAACACGCTTCATTTGGCTGCTGGAGGTGGGATAGTTTTTGATTCTAACTGCGAGGATGAATACCAAGAATGTTATACTAAAATTGCAGCGGTGGTTAATGCTTTGAGATAAAGGCATTATTGATTGGAGGATTGATATATCAAGGCCTAACCATTTAAATGGAGCATGAAAACTTAATATTCGTCATTGAGAGTGTAGTAATCCAGACATTCAGCACTCTGGATTACTTCGTGCCTCGCAATGACGAGCTCTGATGCAATTATTAATCGCGGCCTGAAAATGCACTTAATAGGTTAAGCAGGCTGACGAATAAGTTGTATATGGAAACAAAGAGTCCAACAGTCGCTGATATGTAGTTTGTTTCTCCATTATGAATGAGTTCACTGGTTTGAAACAGAATGAGACCTGATGAAATCAGCACAAAGGCAGCAGAGACAACCAACTGTAAAGCGGGCATGTGAAAAAACATCCCAGCAATCATAGCAAGTAAAACAACCATCATACCTACAAAAAGAAAACCACTTAAGAAACTAAAATCTTTTTTTGTAGTGAGCGCATAACCAGACAAAGCAAAGAAAATCATGCCAGTACCACCTAAAGCGGTCGCGATTAATTGCGGGCCATTGGAAAAATGAGCCATGTAAAAGCTGAGTAATGGGCCTAAGGTATAACCTAAGAAGCCTGTAAATGCGAACACACTAAGTAGTCCCCAGGCACTGTTTCTGAGTGCTTGTGTTAAAAACATCAAACCATACACACCACCTATCATCAGCAGTGGATTCATGGGGCGAGCACCACTGGCAAAAGACAAATAGGCAGTGAACGCGCTAAAGAGGAAGGTCATACTGAGTAAAAGGTAGGTATTACGCAATACCTTGTTGGTAGCAAGAGCGGACTCATTGCGTTGAGTAAGTACATTGACATTATTTCGGTACATGATATAGAACTCCAGTTATTTATATTCAGTCTAGCATATGTATGGGCAATTTTCCGATAGTTCAAGTATAATTTTTTCTTTTGGGATACTACTTTTATGACAAAGGCAGCAATAATACAAATGGTTTCTACTGCAAAGGTTGCAGAAAACTTAATGCAGGTTGAGACGCTTATGGTTCAAGCGCGTGACAAGCAAGCAGAGCTTGTGGTTTTGCCTGAGAACTTTGCTTTTATGGGAATGAATGAAACCGACAAACTGCAGGTGGCTGAAGTTGATGGCTTGGGAGCAATACAACAAAAAATAATTCAGTTGGCAAAGCGAATGGGTTTGTGGGTGGTAGCGGGAACTATTCCTATTCAAGGTTCAGGCTCGAAAGTCAGAGCCACTTGTATGGTCTACGATAATAAGGGGGAGCGGGTTGCTCGTTATGATAAAATTCATTTATTTGATGTACGTGTTTCAGAGCATGAAGCGCATCAGGAGTCGGTGACTGTTGAGCGTGGCGGTGAGGTGGTGGTGGTAGACACGCCAATTGGCAAGATTGGACTGACTGTTTGTTATGATTTGCGTTTTCCTGAATTATACCAACAATTGGCATTAAAAGGTGCGCAACTGTTTACGGTTCCTTCTGCTTTTACAGCAGTAACGGGGCTTGCTCATTGGGACATTTTATTAAGAGCAAGGGCTATTGAAAATTTATGCTATGTATTGGCTCCAAACCAAGGTGGCCATCATGAAAATGGACGACATACTTATGGACACAGTATGATCGTCGATCCTTGGGGAAAAATTCTTGCTCAAGAGACAGTTGGTAGCGGCCTAACCGTAGCAGACATAGATTTACAGCGCTTACAGCAGTTAAGACGACAATTTCCTTGCATTGATCACCATTGGTTGCTCGATAATTGAGTTCAAATAATGGTGGCTTGAGTTATTTATGTGACTGTCTCAGGCTCTCAATTAATTCACGTGTTATAATCAATACACTAACCCTATTTAGAAAAAAGGTAAAACATGACTAAAGCACTTGCGATTGCCAAACAAACCTTGCTGGCTCCAGCATCTCTGGATGAAAGTGGGATTGAAAAAATATTTAAAACGATGATGAACCACCACATTGATGATGCGGATCTTTATTTTCAAAGTTGCAGTTATGAGTCTTGGTATTTGGAAGACTCTGAAGTGAAAAGTGGCAGCTTTTCTTTGGATAAAGGGGTGGGTATCCGTGCTGTAAGTGGTGATAAAACAGGTTTTGCTTATTGTGATGATATTTTAGAGCCTTCTATGCTGCGGGCAGCTGATGCCGCGCGCTCAATTGCGCTTTCTGGCTCTAAGGTGGTTCAAGCCATCCAAGTCCAAACTGCACCCGTCACGCGCTATCAAGGTATCAATCCTATTGAAGGCATGAGCAAACAAGAAAAAATTGCTTTGCTAGAGGCTATTGATAAAGAGGCGCGCAGTATTGATCCCCGGGTTATTCAGGTTAATGCTTCATTGAGTGGTTGTTATGAAGTGGTTATGGTTGCGGGCATGCAAGGGCAGTTGGCGGCTGATGTCAGGCCTTTGGTCAGCGTTAATGTGAGTGTGATCGTCGAAGACAAACAGGGCAAACGTGAGTCTGCGCGATCTGGCGGTGGTGGTCGTGTGGCTTATTCTTATTTTATCCAAGAAGAAAATGCGCTCAGCTACGCCCGTGAGGCAGTGCGTGAGGCTTTGATTAATTTAGAGGCACAACCTGCTCCAGCTGGAACCATGCCTGTTGTTCTAGGCCCAGGTTGGCCAGGTGTTTTATTACATGAAGCGGTTGGCCATGGCTTGGAAGGTGATTTTAATCGTAAAGGTTTGTCAGCATTCTCTGGTTGTTTGGGACAACAAGTTGCCGCACTTGGGGTTACTGTGGTTGATGATGGTACTTTAACCGACAGACGTGGCTCATTAACCATAGATGACGAAGGGACTCCTTCGCAA
The DNA here is from genome assembly GCA_044445305.1 of Legionellales bacterium. Taxonomy (GTDB): domain Bacteria; phylum Pseudomonadota; class Gammaproteobacteria; order Legionellales; family Legionellaceae; genus Legionella. Next base: position 7,505 of record JBIODT010000108.1, read on the forward strand.
TGTACTACCTTAATTGAGAATGGTATTTTGGTTAATTACATGCAAGACAGGCTGAATGCAAAATTAATGGGCATGCAGTCAACGGGGAATTGTCGACGGGAATCCTATGCCCACATACCCATGCCGAGAATGACCAATACTTACATGTTGGCTGGGCAGTATCATCCTGAAGAAATAATCCGCTCTGTTTCACGCGGTTTGTATGCAGTCAATTTCGGTGGTGGACAGGTTGATATTACATCAGGCCAATTCGTGTTTTCTGCAAGTGAAGCGTATTTGATTGAAAATGGCAAGGTGACCACAGCAGTTAAAGGTGCGACTTTAATTGGTAATGGCCCAGATGTCATGAAAAAAATCAGCATGATAGGCAATGATTTGGCTCTAGACCGAGGTATTGGTGTTTGCGGTAAAGACGGACAATCAGTTCCTGTTGGTGTTGGTCAACCTACTCTCAAAATAGATGCATTAACTGTTGGTGGAACGGGTTAGGGTTGGTATTACAGAGCAAAAAAATTAATGTCATAGGGCGTTGCTTGTAAGCGCCTTTAATTAGTTTTAGGTTTTAGGTTTTAGGTTTTAGGTTTTAGGTTTTAGGTTTTAGGTTTTAGGTTTTAGGTTTTAGGTTTTAGGTTTTAGTTGACGTTGACGTTGACGTTGATTTTTTACACCGCTTGAACCCGTTCGTGGTG
>JBIODT010000109.1:0-7977 GCA_044445305.1 Legionellales bacterium
ATTTAAATGGTTAAAACCTTGATTACGCTGCGCTGCATCAAGGCTACGCGAAAACCGCAGATTGTGAGCGCGCGCAGTATATTTCGAGCGCGATCTTTATTGTTTCTCGGTAATTCTCCCAGTCGTTTGCACTGTTGTAGATTAATCAATATACATATGTTATAGTTAGGATCGTGCCCGAAATAACTTACTATTTTATTTCGGGCGCGATGTTTAAATATTTTGTTCGTTAAAAATGTAGTGAAATCAATGGTGGGCACTGAATGATAAAACAAAGAACTCCTAAAAAGGTAATCCAAGCTACTGGAGTTGGGTTGCACTCCGGTGAGAAGGTGCTGTTAACACTAAGGCCAGCGCCTGTAAATACTGGTATTGTTTTTAGACGAGTGGATCTATCACCGGTGGTAGAAATACCTGCGTCTTATGAGTATGTTGGCGATACCATGTTGTGTACCACCTTACACCATGAAGACGTTAAAATCGCTACAGTAGAGCATTTGTTATCTGCCTTGGCTGGTTTAGGTATTGATAATGCTTATATTGATGTCAATGCACCAGAATTACCTATTATGGATGGCAGCGCTGCGCCTTTTGTTTTTCTTATTCAATCAGCGGGTATCCGCGAGCAAAATGCCGCCAAAAGATACATACGTATCCTCAAGCCCATTCGTGTTGAGGACAAGGGCAAGTACGTTCAATTTAGCCCACACAATGGTTATAGAGTTTCTTTCACCATCGATTTTGATCACCCTGTTTTTAATGACAAACCACAAACGGTACATTTTGATTTTTCAGGAACTTCATATGTTAAAGAGATCTGTCGTGCCAGAACCTTCGGTTTTCTCTCTGATTATGAAAAATTACGCGAGTGTGATTTGGCTAAAGGGGGCAGTTTAGATAATGCGATAGTTGTAGATAATTACCGTGTGCTCAATGAGGATGGATTGCGTTTTGAATCCGAGTTTGTGACGCATAAAGTACTGGATGCTATAGGCGACCTCTATTTATTGGGTTCGAGTTTAATTGGTGCCTTTGAAGGATATAAGTCAGGGCATGAATTGAACAATAAATTATTGCGTGAATTAATGGTCAGGCAGGATGCTTGGGAATATGCCCATTTTGATGATGAAAAATATGCACCTATGATGGAACCTGAATTTTACCCTATTGAGGCTTGAGCAGTTACAAACTTACAAAGGAATTGTATGAAGACATTTAAATTAGGAATGATTACCCTCAGCTTGCTCTGCAGTTCTACCCTACAATCAGAAAGCCTCAATATTAAAAACAACCAGTATCAGAATGCGCTGCATCTGAACTGGTTAGACACCCTTATACCACCCAGTCAGAATTTTTACGCCTACGCTGATGGCACCTGGCAAAAAAACAACCCCATTCCTTCTGAGTACGCTTCTTGGGGCAGTTTTAATATAGTCAATGAAAAAGTTCAAAAGATAATTCATCAGATGTTGACAAAAGCCGCACAGGATACCAAAGCAAAACCGGGTAGTATTGCACAGAAAGTAGGTGATTTTTATTTTAGCGGCATGGATGAGGCCAATATTAATCGCTTGGGCGTTACACCGTTACAAGCGGAATTTGCTCATATTGATGCGGTAAGCACCAGGGCTGATTTACAACATGAAATCGCGTATTTACATCATATAGGTGTGGATGGTTTTTTTGATTTCAACAACATGCAAGACTTTAAAAACAGCAATGAAATGATAGGTGTCGCTTCTCAAGGAGGCTTGGGCTTGCCTGACAGAGATTATTATTTAAAAGATGATGTGAAATTCAAACGCATTCGAGAAGCTTATGTAGCCCATATCGCTAAAATGTTTGAACTCTTAGGTGACAGCTCTGAAAAAGCAGCACTTGCAGCCCAACAGGTAATGAAAATAGAAACAAAATTGGCAACAGCGTCTATGTCACAAGTGGATCAACGTGATCCTTATGCTGTTTATCATATGATGACTGTGGCTCAATTAGATGAAATAACCCCCAATTTTTCTTGGCAACAATATTTAACTGCCCGTGGGCAAGAAAAAATACAACAACTGAACTTAGCAATGCCTGCTTTTTTTAAGTTCTTAGACAAATTGTTACAAGAAACTTCAGTTGCTGATTTGAAAACTTACTTGCGTTGGCACCTCCTGGATTCATACGCCCCTTACTTGTCTAAGCCTTTCGTGGATGAGAATTTTAAGATGATTGCTGTCTTAACCGGGACTGAAAAAATACTACCGCGGTGGAAGCGTGTTGTGAATACTGAAAATGCAGCGTTAGGTTTTGCTATTGGGAAGATGTATGTAGACGATTATTTCCCCCCAAATTCTAAAAAAGCCGCATTAGGTATTCTCAAGAATATTCGGACAGTACTTCGAAACGACATCACCACCTTAAGCTGGATGACACCAGCAACTCGCAAAGCAGCATTGCATAAATTGGATTTAATGGAAGATAGAGTAGGTTATCCCTCGAAGTGGTGGGATTATTCCAGTCTAAAAATAGACCGAGGTCCTTATGTAAAGAATGTCATGCGGGTGAATGTATTTTTGAACACTCGTGAACTGAATAAAATTGGCAAACCCATAGATAGAAGTGAATGGGAAATGACCCCACAAACAATCAATGCGTATTATGATCCCTCAATGAACAATCTCAATATACCTGCGGGGATATTACAGGCACCATTTTTTGATGTTAATGCACCAGATTCGGTTAATTATGGTTCTATTGGTTTTATCATGGGTCATGAAATGACACATGGCTTTGATGATCAAGGCGCCAAGTTCGATGGTCATGGTAATTTAAAAAACTGGTGGACTGCTGGTGACTTGTCCAAATTTAAAGCGGCAACTCAGTGTATTGTGGATCAATTTTCTCAATATGTAGTTGATGATTCCTTGCATGTACAAGGGCCGTTAGTGGTTGGTGAAGCTACCGCAGACTTAGGCGGTATCACCTTAGCTTACCGTGCCTTTCATCGCTCTAAAGAGTATAAAAATGCGCGAACTATTGATGGCATGACGCCTGATCAGCAGTTCTTTTTAGGTGTGGCTCACAGCTGGGCAAACAACATCAGACCACAACAACTGCGCAACCAAGTGACCACAGATCCCCACCCACCGGCACAATATAGAGTAAACGGAAGTTTATCCAACCTCCCTCAATTCCAAGCCGCATTTTCAATTCCAGACCAGAGTCCTATGGTGAATAAGAAGCGGTGTGTGATTTGGTAGTGTGTGGGATAACGTCTTTGTAACCCAATGAAAACGGTACTAGGGGTGAAACGGTTGGAACATGTCGGTCTAATGGTTCTACCATGATTCTTGATGAAGGCTCGTGGCAGCACTTAATACTTCCAATTAGCCTTAAGTTTTAGTTGACATCAGCCAGCATCAGCATTGATTTTGATTCTGTACACCGTTTGAACCCGTTCGTGGTGAGGAGGCGCACTCGCCGATCCAGCAAGTAGCAGTAAAATTTGCTGCGCCGTCTCGAACCATTCACGACGTACTAAATCAACGGAGTCTTAACCTATTTTGGGTTTGTATTGTCTAATTTTAGGGCTGTTCGTGGTTGATATACGTCGTGAATGGTTCGAGACGGCGCAGCAAATTTTACTGCTACTTGCTGGATCGGCGAGTGCGCCTCCTCACCACGAACGGGTTCAAACTATGTAAAAAATCAAAATTAATGCTGATGCCAACTAAAACTTAGGTCTAATTGGAAGTATTAAGTGCATCTAAGTTCGCAAGCTCACTAAGCGGCACTATCCCTTATACCACTTCACTCACAGCCTCTTCCGCAGCCAAATGAAGCAGTGCCTTTTTAAGCGGCTGGTAACTACAACGTTGACTTTCATTGATAATATCGTTTTTTGCTTTTTCTGATAGCGTGTATTTTGTTTTTCTTCCCGATTTTTTATGATGATGACTTGGCTCAATAACGGTAATTTTTATTGATGACAATTGATACATGCCAGCCTCTTTTCTCAGTTTGTCTCTTAACTCAGGAGTTGCATAACGCAATTGAGATGCCCAGGATGCATCAGTGGTGGTTAAAATCAGGCAACCTTTAGTAAAGCTGCCAACTTGACATGTTTTTGCTAAATCAGGTGGCAGTAATTGAGCGACTTTATTAGATAACTCTTCCAGTTGCACCGAGCGTTGACAGATTTCAGTAAGCTGCTTATTGAGGCAATTTCGGATTGATCGCATGGGTATTGCCTTTTAAATAATTAAGGAAGTTATTCCAGTCACGTTCCTAAGTTGCATTTCAATAGCGCTCTTCTAAACTGATACAATAGTAAATCAGCTCTAAATGAAATATCATGAGCGGATGAAATCGCTTCGCGATAACTGTAAGATCTTTCTCATAATGATACCATTAAAAAGGGTAAGTAATGAACGAAAATACTAATGACACTAATATTGTCTATTTCGCCAGGCTGCATTGGATAATATTTTTTTGGCCCATCCTTAGCTTATTTGTTAGCCTAGGATTTGCTGCCTGTACTGTTCACTTGAGGGAGATTGCTTTAATTTTAAGTGCATTTGCGCTGCTTTGGATAGCAATGACTTGGGTTACTTATTATTTTTCTTCTCTGACCATTAAAAAAAGGCAAGTGATACTGCGCACAGGGGTTATGGTAAGGCAAACTATCGATGTGCCCTTAAGCAAAATTGAAACCATGGACATTCGCCAAACTATTTTAGGAAGCCTGTTTCGTTATGGCACATTAATCATTATTGGTACTGGTGGCACACGTCAATTAATTAATTTTTTGCAGAGGCCTCTTACTTGTAGGCGTTATATTGAGCAATTGATGAATGAGCAATAGTAGGCTGTGAATTAATTGGTGGTTTGAGGTACATCGATCCCCCATACAAAAAATAGCCTTATCGTTTTTTGCATGGGGATTCTTAACAGGGAATTGTTATGATCAAAGCCCATTTAAAATGGAAACCTCTTTTGGTTTCTATGATCACCGGAATCCTTAGTGTCCCAGCTGATGCCTTGCCACTAGATTCTGGTATTGCTCACCATCCTCTTCGTTATAAACCACTCACGTCTCATCTAGTTCCCTCTGGACTTTCACCTCAAAAAGTCAGTATTGCCTATGGATTTAATACCGTTGCGGCAAAGGGCAAGGGGCAAGTGATTGCTGTTGTTGCTGCCTTTGATGATCCCTCTATTGAGGCTGATCTGGCGGTTTTTAACCGTCAATTTAACTTGCCATCCTGCACCACTACCAATGCTTGTTTCACAAAAGTTTATGCCAATGGTAAAAAACCAAGAGCAGATGCAGATTGGTCAGGCGAAATTGCGCTGGACATCGAGTGGGCACATGCCATGGCGCCAGAGGCTAAAATTATTTTAGTTGAAGCGGCAACTAATAAATTAGCCGATTTATATTCTGCAGTTCGTGTCGCTGTTAAAAATGGCGCTACTGTCGTTTCCATGAGTTGGTATTCTGACGAGTTGGCCCAACAAACGGAATTAAACGTTATTTTTAATAATCCCAAGGTCACCTTTGTAGCCGCATCCGGTGATGATGGTGCTGCTACTAATTACCCAGCCTCATCTCCTTACGTTCTGGGTGTTGGTGGCAGTACCCTGACACTAGACTTTTACGGAAATTATCAAGGTGAAACCGCTTGGTCAGGTAGTGGTGGTGGACTTAGTACCATTGAAAGTCGGCCAGCATATCAGCGTGATTTGCCCACACCCCAGTCTAAAAATAAGCGTGGTGTGCCGGATGTTGCTTATAATGCTGATCCAGCAACCGGTTTTTCCATCTATAGTTCCGTTGAAACCCCAATGGGTAAAGGCTGGCAGGTGGTAGGTGGCACCAGTGCGGGAACACCACAATGGGCGGCTTTAGTTGCACTTGCCAATTCTGCTTTGAAAATCAGGGTGGGTGGCAAATTCAATGCATTATTGTATGCTATGGCTGCGCCCAAACAAGGTAACCTTAATTTTTATTTTAATAACATCAGTGCTGGAACTAATGGTAACTGTGGGTATTTTTGTAGCGCACACCAAGGATATGATTATATAACGGGCTTAGGTAGCCCCCAAGTTGCAAATCTTATCGAGGGCTTGCATGGTTTGTGCATGAGGGCTGAATGATTATATCACTTTGATAGAAAGTTCCAGAACGAAATTTGCGACCTCTACTGCTTGTGTCAAGTAATCGGTATAGGCATTGATATTGATGTGCTGGTTGATTCGTTTGTCTGTTAATTTGGCCTGTTCTATCATGGTTTTTACAACATCACCCATGGTACAGACAAAGTAAACATCAGACTCAGGCCTTCGCGAAAATTGTGCCTGAAAGGATTTAAAGGCAAGCGAAATGGTGCATTGAGCGCGATCCGCATGATAAAAACCATGCAAGCCACCAGCCAAATCGGCACCGACAGCTAAGGCACCAAAATACATTGAATTTAAATGATTACGACTGCGTTTTTTTAATGGGAGACAAATGACAATATCCTTGTCCGTAAGCGTTATTAATCGTGGCCTTAAGTAACCTATCATCCTGACTTTGCAGTGACCAAAATACCAGAGAAATAATTTAAAACGGGTTATGTGTTTCATTCTAATGTCCTTAAATCGTACTATCTACTGGTAGCTACTGCGGCATTGATTGGTGCTCCATTTCTAACATCATGATTTTCCTGTGTTGTAGCATAAAAACCGGACGTACGGAGTAATGTTGCTTGAGACTTAGGGTTCTGCGTGGGTATTGGTGTATCAATACCTTCTAATCGGCTCACCTGCAATTGTTGCTGTTCTAATAGTGTTTGATGGCCGTCATTTAGTTTTTGATAGCACTGATTACTGCGCATTAGCGTCTCATTACTGAGTATTAGTGCCTCATTACAGCGTTTTAATTCTTCATTACGCAGTAACAGTTGGTGTTCAGCATCACACATGCGCTGAACCAGCTTATCCAAACAGTGTTCTTTATTGCGCAGAAAATCATCTAACCGTTCTTGAAAAGCAACCCGGTCTTCTGTACGAATCACGGTGTTTGCTAAGGCTTCTACGGCGGCTTTTAGGGTGCGGGCTATTGCGTTCCCTTGTTTAATTTCGTGCTCGAGTGCCAGTTTGATGCCATTTAATTCCGCTATTTGTGTGGAAAATTGGTCTTGCTGGAGGGCAAAGTCTTCTTTCATCTGTGCTAATTCTGTGACTGCTTGACGTTGTTTTTCAACGGAGGCTTCTAGTAATTTACCAGTACCTTGCAGCTGTTCTATTTGCAAGGTTAAATTATTAATCTGTGCGCTCAAGTGCTCGTTTTCTTTTTGAAAGTCTTCAATTGCACCTGTTAATTTCTGACTCAATAGATCCAGTGCCTGAATGGTCACCCCTAACATATCTGCCAAGCCGGAAATACTGGCTTTTAAACTCGTGGTGCTGTTGCTAATACAGGCGTAATGATTTTCCAGCGTGATAACAATGAGTACGGCAGCGATGAGCGTACAAATACTAATGGCAAGAAGGACGGCATGAAACAGCACCAAGCCAAAAATCAGTGTGGGCGCAATCACAATAATGCCTGCTACAATTTTTTGCCAAAGGGGGCGTTCGCCCCAAAATAAAGCCGTCGCAGCAAACATGCTTGGGTTCTCGGCTATGGATTCGATCACTTTGTCCAAGTCTTTTTTAATGTCAGTAAGTTGTTGCTGAGTCAATACAATTTGTTTTAAGTCCATTTTTTCTGGTTTCGTTGTTGCACTCTCAGAAACCTGTGCAATGGGTTCGAGTTGTTGTGTGGCTGGCATGGTTTCAAAGTCCATTTTTTGTTGGGGCATGATTATTTCCTTTATTGGGGCTTGTGAATTATAATCAAAATTCTGCCTTTTGATATGGTCGAGGCTAATATTTTTCAGGACGGCCGCATCTAAATTTACACAGATGTTAATCAGGTAGCACAATCTACGCCCTTCTCCCTTGAGG
>JBIODT010000110.1:0-7692 GCA_044445305.1 Legionellales bacterium
TGAACCCGTTCGTGGTGAGGAGGCGCACTCGCCGATCCAGAAAATAACAATGAACTTCGCTGCGCCGTCTCGAACCATCCACGACGTACTAAATCAACGGAGTCTTAACCTATTTTGGGTTTGTATGGTCTACTTTTAGGGCGGTTCGAGGTTGATATACGTCGTGAATGGTTCGAGACGGCGCAGCGAAGTTCATTGTTATTTGCTGGATCGGCGAGTGCGCCTCCTCACCACGAACGGGTTCAAACTGTGTACAAAGTCAAAGTCAAAGTCAAAGTCAAAGTCAAAGTCAAAGTCAAAGTCAAAGTCAACTAAAAACCGCAGATTGTGACCGCGGTGCGTAGTATAGATCGATGATCCTCATCATTGTCGCGTTACCGAAATTCCATTGAATATCTGCGTACGGGACAAAAAATAATTTGGGTGTAATTCTGTTAGATCGACGATCCTTATCATTGTCGGTCTAATGCTAGAATCATTAAAGCCCTTCCATTGCCCAACATTAATAGTAATAACCTGGTCCATAATAAGTTGGCCCATAATATTGTCGTCGGTCTTCACTTTGTCCAACTGCATTTCCTACTAGACCACCGGCACCAGCACCGATTACCGTTCCTAATGCGGAACCACCCGAAACCGCATAGCCTAAGCCTGCACCTGCAGCAGCACCAGCTGTGGTGCCAACTTCGGTATTAGTACAGCTACTTAGCATGCACGTAGACAAACCTACAAAAAGTAAAGTTGCGATTGTATGTTTCATTTTAACATCCACCCTTATTTTTTTTATTGCCTCATCTGAATGATAGTACAAAAAACAAGCTGCTGCTCAGTAGTTGAGCAGCGCGCTACCAGCATGTAGTTCTCTAGACAAGAAATAGTCCCATCATTTTTGTACAGAGAACTGAATGCTTGCGATTCTTCTATTCATAAAGATACTATTCATTTAATATAGTGTTATGCACTATTAAAAATAGAGAATGGTATGTTTAGAGGTAGTATCGTCGCTTTAGTTACACCCATGAAGGATGGTTTGGTTGATGTGCCTTGCTTGCGTGAGTTGGTTGAGTTTCACATAAAAATGGGCACCCACGGCCTGGTTGCCGCGGGGACCACTGGCGAGGCCGGGACTTTGTCTTTGGCAGAAAAATTGCTTGTCATTAAAACAGTCATCGATCAAACCAAAGAACGAATTCCAGTGATAGCGGGTACCGCTATGAATGCAACTAAAGAGTGCATTGCCTTAACGCAACAGGCTATGGAGCTTGGTGCTCATGCGGCATTAATTATGACCCCTGCTTATATCAAACCCACGCAAGAAGGTTTGTATTTGCATTACAGTCGCATTGCAGAGTCAGTTGCAATGCCTATTATCTTATATAATGTTCCAGGACGTACCGCTTGTGATCTCTTGCCTGAAACGGTGATAAGACTTGCTAAAATTTCTAATATAGTGGGGATCAAAGAGGCTACTGGACAAATGACCCGCCTACAGCATCTTTTGCGCCTTTCTGAAGGGAGTATTGATGTTTATAGTGGTGATGATTTGACTGCGGCGCAGTGGATGATGGCAGGGGCTAAAGGGGTTGTCTCTGTTACTGCCAATGTGGCCCCCAAGTTGATGGCTAAGTTGTGTGATTTGGCTGCAGATGGCGATAAGGCGGCTTGTTTGAAGCTACAAGATCAATTGATGCCATTACACGAGTTGATGTTTGTGGAGGCAAACCCTATTCCTGTCAAATGGGCGTTGAGTAAAATGGGTTTGATAGGTGCTGAACTGCGCTTGCCTTTGACGCCTTTGTCTGAAGTTCACCATCAGGATTTAGAAAAAGTATTGAAAAGTTTAGGATTGTTGTAACCTTCGCTGAGAGGTTTTTAATTGTATGGAATTGCATGAGCGCCTTTGCATGCCATTCCATACAAATATTAGGAGATGTTGTGAAAAAGATGTGTTTTGTTGTTCTTGCTTTGCTGGCCTTATCTGCCTGTTCTTCTCATTATGCCAGTAATGGTGAGACGGTTTATTTACAGAGTCGAAATGGTGCTAAACTTGAAGTACCGCCACCGTTAACCAGTAGTAATATCAGTTATTTTTACGATTTGCCCCCACAAAACCAAGATGCACGGGTGAGTATTGCACCACCAATGGTGGGTATTACAACATAAACATCGGTCTTAAGTAATCATCAAGGCGGTTTTTCCCCCTTGTTCATGTTTCTTATTACTTCGGGCTGATGTTAAAAACAGAAGAGATGATTATGACACCATCAGAATCGGGTGAATTGCATATTGTTCAGGAGCTGTCTAAGCGCATTGTGGAAGCGCAGCGTCAAATCAGGATTCTTGATAGTATTAAATGGGATAATACCATCAGAGAGGATTTTTTTAAAAATAAAGGCACCAAGCTACCTAAGGTTGATAAAAGCTATTATGACGGCAGGCCACTGCCTTTTTCTGTTCTGGAAAAGCAAGAAGAGTTTCGCTTGATTTTACGCGATGCACAAAACCAACTGGGACAATACTCAACTTTGACCCGTCTTATTCGACGTCAGTGCGAGGAATACAGCAGCGCTGCGCAAATGTTGGCAGCGCGTGGCACACCCTCTTTTAGTGAGCTGGCCATGCAGCTTTATGGTTGCCCTGATGATGTGTTTTATGCGGGTGGTCCACGTATGAGTGAGATGGGGGCGCTATTATTTGATGTTTTAACCGATTTAAATATTCAATTGCAATCTGATGCAGATTTGAAGCGTCATACACCAGAGCAAGCACAAGAAATTCTGCAGGCGCGTTTAGGTCATTTCTTTGATAAACATCCTGGTAAGGTAACAGTGAGCATTAGTGATGGCATGGTTGCTGATGCCTCGGCTGGTGCGGACAGTATTAAATTGAGCCAGCATGCAATGTTTAGTGATAGGGATTTACGCTATTTAGAGGTGCACGAGGGCTGGGTTCACGTTGGTACCACGCTCAATGGGGCCATGCAGCCCAATTGTTTTTTTCTTTCTAAAGGTTCACCATCCAGTAGTGTGATTCAAGAAGGTTTGGCTGTTATTACTGAAATTGTAACTTTTTCTTCCTACCCCTCGCGTTTGTTAAAAATTACTAATAGAGTCATTGCGTTGGATAAGGTGAGGCAGGGTGCAGATTTTATGGAGATCTACCGTTACTTTATTGAATGTGGTTTGACTGAGGCGGACAGTTACAATCAATCAGTACGGGTTTTTAGGGGAAGTACGCCAACCGGAGGCCCTTTTACTAAAGATTTGTCTTATGCTAAGGGTTTTGTGTTAATTTATAACTACATTCGCTTTGCAATCAGTCAAAGACGGGTTGATTCTATTTCTTTGTTATTCTCTGGTAAAGTTGTTTTAGATGATTTGCCCTTACTAGGAGAGTTGAAAGAGCGCGGTATTTTAGCCGACCCTATCTACTTGCCACAGCCCTTTCGCGATTTAGCGGCATTAAGTGCTTGGATGAGTTTTTCACTGTATCTGAATCAATTTGATTTAAACGAAATTCAGAAAAATTTTCGATTTTTATTGGTGTGACCACGCGCAGTATGTCCGTCACTAATGCTTCGGTTCTCGACGCTACGCAAAGCTGTCTTATTTGCATTATTCAAGCATTATGTTAAAAAAATGCTAGAATTTAATGATAAGTTAAGAAATTAAGCTTAAAATAAAGATACAATGACTTGCGGAGTGGGACAATGTCTAAAAATAGAGAACTTTTTGCGGCACTTCATGACGTTGATGTCTTAAGTAACCAAGATGCTGACCTAAGAAATAAAGCATTGGATGGGCTGTTGCAAGCAGATCCCAGTGATGTTGATGCCTTTAGAAGCGCGTTGGTGAAGCATAAGGCGTTTTGGGAAGGGTTTGCTGGTGGTATTATGCAAACACCACAGCCGGTACCTGCTGACGCTGTTGTTCCAATGGTGCCCGCCCCTGATTTTTTCACAACCGATGATTTTTTAGATCCTGCAACGCAACCGTCCTTTCAACAAATACACCAATTGGCCGCGGAACAACGCGTTCAGCTTGGTTTAAAACAAGCCTCTAACCAAGAGCCAGAATTGAGTGACGAGATCAATGCTTTGTTGCCTGCTGGTATAGCCGACGTGAAAAAAAATGAGGTTATGAAAGCTTTTGAAGCTTATGTGGCTGGCATGTCGCAGGATGATTTATTGAAACAAAAACAAGTCTTAGAGGGGGCTAATTCTATTGCGGCCCAGTTAGAGCCTCATGCAACAGCGCTCCATAATGCGGGTGTAGATGATACCTGGGTTAAAGGTGTTTTAGGCGCCCGCTATTTGCAAGTTTATTTGCCGACTACAACCCTCGTGTCAGCGCTCAATGCAGCCGATTTGGTTTCTTTGAAAACAACATTAAAAAACACTTTGGGTCAACACAGTTACATTGATAATGCTGTGACAGCAGATAATATAGATTTAATTAGAAAATCCATGCTGCATGGGTTCATTAATCACTTGAATTCGACAAAAACAGCACAGTTAGACAAGTCAACTAACATCATTAAGTTTCAAAGGGCATTGGAAAGCGTAGGGGTAACTCAAGTTGCCTGGATCAAAATTGCTGATATGAATGACTTGAAACAATGGGTACGTTCGCATGCTTTTAAATATCGTCTGCCACTTGTTTCGCGCTTGGGTTTAGGTGCTCATCCTAAATTAGTAGAGGCATTTGATTTGCTCTCACCTACAAAACAAAGATCTTTTTTGCCAGTAAAACCAGAAGAGGAGCTACTGAAACGCAGCAAATTACGCCATCTATTGAATGCGCAAGCAGACAATGTGGTTGAGTATTATTTGGGCGCGGATGTGGATGCAGCCGTCATTTCATCGATAGTCGCTGAAAATGAACGCCTTAGTGGGATTATGGCCATTCATAATGCTGTGCTCGCACAAGTATTGGCCAATTTTAAGCCCGCTATTACCTTGGGTGAGATGCAGATTAAACGTATTAATGCCGCATTTTTAACTGATGATGTGCCTCCTATAGCGCGTGATTTCTCACAAATCGCTGCGTATCAAGCACTTATTGCCGTTATTAAAGCAGAATGCCCTAAGGTAGTGGATGCTGATTTTGATAAAGAGTTTGCTGTGTCTGCTGATGCCGACTCAGTGCAACAAAAAATGCTTGTACAACAGCAACACAACCAACATTTATTTACAGCCCTACATGCTCGGGATTGCAGCACTAACAAAGAATTATTGCATGTTTTTTTAAAATGGTTCAAACAACAGGAAGTGAGCCCGGCGGTAATTGCTGGCCTACAAAGCAACTTGGAGTCTAGTCATACGCGTGTGGATTTTATTAAAAAATACAAGTCAGATGCAGCATTAAGTGCACGCTTAACCAACGAGTTGTCAGAGGCGCTGTTTGCTAAAATAAAAGCTACAGAACTAAAGAAACAACTTGTAGCCGATCCTGATGTTGCGGCGGGCTTATTAAAACTACAAATTACAGAGCTTACAAGCAGTTATGAATTATTAGATGAGCGAGTCCAGCAACTTGATTTTATAAAAGACATTCAGGCCATACATTTATTTAATCCTGCGTTTCAGATAAAGGCCTCAAAAGAATCAAAAGAGATGCACAAGCACTATCAGCATTTATTAGATGAAAGTCTGCTTGTTATCGATAAATTAAGACGTGATGAAGCTGCTTTGCAGAGCTACCTAGACAGCTTGCCTGTGGTTGAGCCATTAAAAGATAGTGCTGCAATTTTAGCCTTAAAAACAAATTTACTAAGTAAGGTTGAGGCCGTTAAAAAACTGCTGGAAGCTTATATGGCGGTGAGCAAAAGCCTTAAGGATCCCATATTAAAAGAGCTTGATGCAGTTGCTGCAAAGGGTCGAAATTATCTTTATTATGCGGATGGTATCAGATGTTATAAACGAGAGGGTACTCAAGAGGAAGACTATTTTCAGACGCCTCTAAAGGATGATAAGACTGGTGCAATGGTTCCAGGAGGTAGGATACTGAACCATTTATTAGGTGTAGATGCACTGAGTGCAGAGCAGGTTAGAGTGTATGAGGTGTTGCATCAAGATGCTGAAAAAAAGGGTGTGTTTACGCAGAAAGGCAGTCATATTGATGTTGAATCAATTGCTAAAAAAGGAGGGGCTCCTAACATCGTCCCAGGAAAATTTGTTATAGAAGAATTTCCTCACGCGAAACAAGGGGGAGGGCCAACAGAGGGGCTTGAGCAGGCTCAAGTCAATTTTGCCATGACCATGGCCATGCAAATGTTGGCCGAAATGGATGGGGCACCAACTCAGGATCAGCCCATACGGTTGATGGGCGATAAAAAAATAGAGCTTGAGTATTTATGGACAGCTTTGTTGTATCTTGGGAAACACAACCCCAAAATGAAATTTGGCATGGATGCCTTAGTGGTTTATTCAAATAAGTTTGACCCCAAAACGCAACAAGGCACTTTTTTTGGTTTGAGCAAAACTTCCATTTATGAAACAATATTTAAAAAATATCCTGCTGTTGTAGATCCCCATATTGAAAAATTTAAAGATTTCACAGAGGAAAAAGTTGCTAAAAAAGATCATGTTGATAAAAAATTACAAGCCATACCCGAGTTAAAAAAAGAATTGCAGTCATTTAAAGACAAGGCGCAAAAGATACAAGATACTGACGGGCCTACACCAGTAAGCGCTGCATGAGCAGCTTTGTCGAAACGCCAAATAATAAGGAGTATCATCAATTGAATTCAAAACACTTGGCTGTTGGTGTCTTTGACTCAGGCATGGGTGGCTTGACGGTATTGCGTGCTTTGCGTGCCCATTTGCCGCAAGAATCCTTTATCTATTTAGGTGATACTGCGCGCCTGCCTTATGGTACTAAAAGTCCTGATACCGTGAAGCAATATGCCATGCAGATGGCCCGGTTTTTAGTTGAGCGACGGATTAAAGCATTAGTGGTTGCTTGCAATACAGCAACCACAGCAGCACTGCCGCATTTGCAAAAAATGTTGCCAGACATCCCCGTTATTGGCGTGGTAGCCCCGGGTGCTGCCGCAGCAGTCGCTGCAACTCGGAATAAGCGTATTTTTGTTTTGGCGACTGAAACTACTATTGCATCTAAGGCTTATCAGGAACTCATAGCGCAACTGTTGCCGCAAGCTGTGATCAATGCACGTGCTTGCAGTGTTTTGGTGGCTCTGGCTGAAGAAGGAATGACAGACAATGCAGTGGCATCTGAAGCATTAAAGCATTATTTAGACGGCATCACTGATGAGGATGCGGTTTTATTAGGCTGTACGCATTTTCCTGTATTTAAGCCATTACTGACGCGTTTATTGTCTCCAGGTGTGGTCATAGTTGACTCTGCTCATGCAACGGCAAAGTCATTGCAGACCTTGCTTCGTCAACAAGATTTACTCAGTGACCGCTTGGTCGACCAAGCTAAAATCAGTTACCTGGTCACAGATGCTGTGCTGCGATTCAAGGAGGTTGGTGCGGTATTTTTAGGCGGAGACTTGGCGCTGTCGGATATAGAATTAATTGATGTTATTTAGTGGGTGTTGTTGAAGATACCGTGTGCAGTATAAATCAAAGCAGGGCCATACCTCACCGAGCTCCTTGATTCCTTTATGGTGCAAATCCAAATAATTTATTGTGTTTTGTACGTAATTTAACTATTATTTATGTACAAA
>JBIODT010000111.1:0-7563 GCA_044445305.1 Legionellales bacterium
GAACACTACTCAGCACGTCCTTATGAAGGCATAGCTACACTGCTATTTTCCGCACAAGAACTAACCGAATTCAAACAAGTACCTCCCTATCTAAAACCCGCTGTGTTTTTTCATGTTTGGGCTCAAAAAGAAGCCTTTATCAAAGCCTGTGGTTTAGGACTCTCCTATCCAACCAAAGACTTTAGCGTCCCAACAACCCTCCCAACACAGCAGTCAGTATTTGATTCGCGCCACAACCTCACCTGGCAATTGCGCTCGTTCATGCCCAAAATTGCCTGTAGTGGTGCGGTGTGTTACCACCCCAACGTCAAAGAAATTCGTTATGGTATCTTGCCACCATGAAACCCATACTATTAAACGAACAACAAATCAAAAACCAACTGGCAATTAATAAATTTTCACAGCCATATAAACTGCATTTATTCACCACCATTGGTTCAACAAACAGTTATTTAAAAGAAACAACACCAAGCCTCATGCTTGATGTCTGTTGTGCCGAACAACAAACACAAGGAAGAGGCCGATTTGCTAGACACTGGCACTCTCCTTTTGCCGAAAATATTTATTGCTCCAGCCGATGGCGCTTTAACTGCGAGCTGAGCAAACTTGTGGGTTTAAGTCTGATTACAAGCTTGGCTGTGTTGGCAACTGTAAAGGCACTTTGTCCAAGTCCCGAGATTAAAGTGAAATGGCCTAATGACCTTTTATGGGGTGATAAAAAACTATGCGGCAGCCTCATTGAGCTCATCACTGAGCCCAATGGCGCTATACAAGTCATCATTGGTATAGGCTTAAACGTTAACACCGATACAAAAAACAACCCTCTGCCAGAAAAACCATGGTGCTCCCTATTTGAAATAGCCCAGCAACCCTTTAATCGCAATATCATAATTGCCAACTTATTACTAAATCTTAATGTTTATTTAAATAAATTTATGACTAATGGCCTTGAAGCCTTCATTGAAGAATGGAATAAACACGATTGTCTGGCAGGTAACTACATCACGGTAAATCAAGCTTGTACTGCTGTTTCTGGAACTGCTGGAGGTATCAATAAGGCAGGGCAGTTGCTCTTAGTCGATGAACAAGGGATAACCCATTGCCTTTCTTCAGGCGATACGAGTATTGGGTCTTTGGGTAAAGCCATATGAAAAACAATTCATACCGCTTTACCCAAAAATTACTGCCATCAAGGCATGACTGCAAGAAAATATTATTCCACTTCTTCTTCGTCAGAACCATCTGACTCTTTTTCTTGCTGAATGCGCAGATAAATCTCTTCACGATGAACAGAAACATCTTTTGGGGCATTAATACCTAAACGCACTTGATTGCCCTTTACACCTAAAACAGTAATATTAACATCATCGCCAATAATTAATGTTTCACCTATACGTCGAGTCAGAATTAACATGACCAAATCTCCCTAACAAGGTAACTACTACATCCCATAGAACGCTTCCATGGTGTTCCTAGCAGCAACTAAAATGACTGAAAATTAAACTTGCATTGATTGTTCAGACTGTATTGTACACTTCAATTATTAACAGAATATTAAGTCATTTTAGATTTTATACTGATTCCATTAAAATAGTGCGCATAGTTTTTAGCGTCATCAGCAACGTCATAGGCCGCAAAGGTGATTCAACGAAGCCACACGATTTATAGAATTGTTTGGCTTCTTTTGATAAAGCATGTACCAGTATTGCAAACACACCTACGTCATCAGCGACACTAACAGCACGAATCATTGCATCACGCAATAAAGCACTGCCAAGACCTTGATTATGACGGTTTTTATCTATAGCCAATCGACCAAGCAACAATACAGGCAGTGGATCTGGCATATTGCGTTGCATGGCCTTAGGCGATGCTTCACGTGCGATTGCACCTGCTGATAAACTGTAATAACCAACAACCGTTTTATTATCACATAAAACAAAACACCGTGAAGCGCTTGATAATTGATTTTTACGTGCAATTTTTTTCAGCCATTCATTAAGTAATGAATCACCACAATCAAAATGCTCTAATTCATGCCCATCTGATAGCGTGATTGGTGCTGACCAATTATTCACGTCTATTTATCCCATGGTGCTTTGGTTTGAAGTAGTCGCCGTAACTTATCAGTCGCAGGCAATGGCTTATCAAGCAATAATTGCATTTTTTGGAAGGTACAAGCATCAACTGTAAAAAAAACCTGATCAAGTAACACTTCTTCAGCTTTTTGACATGCAGCATCAAGCATAAATTCTGATCGACTACGACCCTGCCGTTCGGCGGCCTGATCAATCAAATCACGTTGACGCGTTTTGGCACGTATATTAATTGATATCGATTCTTTAGCTTGTGCAGGGCTCATGATGACATACTCCATAGTATACAAGTAGTATACGTCATTGTATGGACAAATGCCATATTTGACAACAACCCATTAAATGATGTTATGATGACATCATAAAAACACCCGCTTATGGAACATTAAAAATGGCGTTTACAAAAGTTAAAAATCTTTCAATTAATTCGTGGTGTTGGCGTTAGTTGCTAGCTTCACCGGTTTTTTATTGATTTTAACTTTTTGAGAGATACGCCATGACTGCCGCTTTTCAAACCCTTAATAGTATAAACACCAATCAAACGATCATATCGTTCTCTACTTCATTCATCATTATTTATTCTTGGCCTTCCGGCCAATTCTAATCGTTTTATTCTATTTTTTTCGTAACTACTCACTCTGCACCTACGTCCCGCGGCTTGTCCGCAGGCTCCAAAGGATCTAGGTTCAGAGTCAGAGTTCTGGATCCAGCAGGCATATCATTACCCATAAATCAGCACAAAACTGAAAAACGCAATGAACTAATAGAGCCCGTCATTGCGAGGCCACGAAGCATAGGAGTTCGGAGTGACGGCCTCTGAATTGCTTCGTGACCTCGCAATGACGCACTTTAACTATTAAAGGTACCCTAACATGACTATTTATTTAAACCGGTTAACAGCCGGAAAAAATCTGACTACCAATGAAAGCCACGCGTTATTTTCTCAACTGGCGACCTATCCCTTGGCTCAACAGGCAGAGATTTTAAAATTATTTGCCCAAAAAAAGGAAACGGCAGAAGAACTTTTGGGTGCTGTAGAAGCTTTGTTAGAGCATTCGCTGCCAATCGATTACCCACATGAGGTTGTTGATATTGTCGGTACAGGCGGTGATGGTCTTGGAACATTTAATATCTCCACTGCCGCAAGCCTTGTGATTGCCAGTTGCGGTGTTACGGTCGCAAAACATGGCGGACGACGCGTCACCAGTCACTCCGGCAGCACGGATGTGTTGGAGGCATTAGGCATTCCCCTGCTTCAAACACCAGAAGCCTGTATCGCTCATCTTAAAACACGGGGTTATGCGTATTTGTGGGCGCCGTTATTTAATTCTGCGTTAAAATCATTTAGCGAGGTACGCAAACACCTGGGAATACCGACGATATTGAATACCTTAGGGCCGCTGCTAAATCCCATACGCCCAAAACGACAAGTGATTGGCGTATACCGACGCGATCTGGTGCCCATCGTTGCCCAAGTATTAAAATCGTCTGGTTTACAGCATGCGTTGGTGGTGCATTCTGACGATGGCTTAGATGAATTTAGCATCAGCGCGCCATCGCAGGTTGCAGAACTTCGTGATGGTCTGATAACTGAATATAGAATCACCCCAGCGGATGTGGGCTTGGAGTATGCTTCTTTGCAAGACATTGCCGGCGGGAATGTTGCTGAAAATGCCAACATTATTCGTGAACTGTTTTCAGGAACAATAAACGGTGCCAAGTTGGATGTTGTTCTTTTAAACAGTGCTGCTGGGCTTCTGGTAGCAGGCAAGGCATCCACATTAAAGGAAGGCGTTGAGATGGCGCGCGCTGCCATCACATCGGGAAGTACGGACGCTTTTTTCACGCGCTTAAGAACTAATAATAAGGACAATAATGAATAATTTTATCGAAACCATCAAAAGCAGCGTGCTTTCCAGAGCGCGTGCCATACAGATTGAGCCTGATTTAACACCCAATACCTTAAATTTTTGCGACGCGTTCCTGTCATCAACAACCCCTGCAATTATTGCCGAAATCAAGTTCGCCAGCCCATCGCGTGGCAGAATTTATCATGGAGCCCTGGATCCGGTCGCCATTGCGGGAGACTATTTATCACATGGCGCATCAGCCTTATCAATTCTGGCTGAACCTGAATATTTTCAAGGAAATATCGAGACCATTAAAGCGGTGCGCCAGGCGTATCCCAACGCCCACATTCTGCTTAAAGATTTTGTTTTAAGTCAAGCGCAAATTGCTCAAGGATTAATGTATGGTGCGAATGCCGTACTTTTAATTGTGGCCTTTTTAAGCCCGCAGCAGCTGCGAGCACTGTATGACTATGCCTTAAGTCTTGGCCTAACACCCCTGATTGAGGTACATGATCTAGCCGAATTAGAGACAGCACTGACACTTAATCCTAAACTAATAGGAATCAATCATCGTAATTTAAGTACCTTAACCATTGATCTGGCGGTTTCGGACACCTTGATTAAATCGATTCCCAATGATGTTTTGGTGGTTGCAGAAAGCGGCATTGAAACAAAAAAAGATCTCAGCACCATGGTGACAAGAGGATTTGATGGCTGCTTGATTGGATCACATTTCATGAAACAAGAACAACCAGGACAGGCGTTACAACAATTACTAAGGGGCGATGCTAATGAAAATTAAAATTTGTGGCATCACAAATCCCATTGATGCGCAGCATTGCTGTCAACGAGATGCCTGGGCGTTAGGATTTAATTTTTACCCACAATCACCACGATCTATTTCAAATGCTGTTGCAAAAGAAATAATCAAGACCTTACCCCAATCAACGCTTAAAGTTGGCATTTATATTGGCGCCTCTTATGACGCATTATTGCATCAAATGGATGAGCTTGGCTTGGATTTGGTGCAAGTGTATGCACCTTTGGACGATGCCCCAAGTTCGTTTAAAGATCGGGTCATTTTATCATTACAGGCAGCAACAAAAGACGAGTTACCACCAGCCTCTATCCTCAGTACTTACGGTTATGTTTTACTGGATGCTCCCAAAACTCATAATGGCCTGTTGGGCGGGACAGGGCAACGTGCCAATTGGGCATTGGCTGAGACATTGGCCAGAGATTACCGGTTGATCTTGGCGGGGGGCTTAAATGCAGACAATGCAAGAGATGCCATTCAAGCAGTAAACCCTTATGCCTTAGATCTTGCCAGTGGCGTTGAACGTGCACCTGGTATCAAAGATGAATCACAAATTAACCGTTTATTTGAGGCGTGCAAACATGACAATTAAAAAAGGCTATTTTGGCAATTATGGTGGCTGTTTTGCACCCGAAACACTCATCGCACCACTGGCAGAGCTTGAACAGGCCTATATCACGTTTAAAGATGATCGACTATTTCAGCAAGAGCTGCAAGGACTGCTTAAAACCTATGTCGGACGCCCTACTCCGCTTTATTTTGCTGAAAGGTTGTCCAATCATCTCAATGGAGCAAGGATCTATCTCAAGCGTGAAGACCTCACACACACCGGCGCGCATAAAATTAACAACACCATTGGCCAAGGGTTGCTGGCCAAATTCATGGGAAAAACACGCTTGATTGCAGAAACCGGCGCAGGTCAACACGGCGTTGCGACGGCAACAGTGGCGAGCTTACTCGGCATGCAGTGTGTTGTGTATATGGGCGAAGTCGACATGGCGCGTCAACATCTTAATGTGGTACGCATGCAATGCTTAGGCGCTGAGGTACGTGCCGTTCATTCAGGCTCAAAGACCTTAAAGGATGCCACTTCCGAAGCCATGAGAGACTGGGTCGCGCAGGTTCAGGATACGTATTATGTTTTAGGTTCAGCCTTAGGCCCACATCCTTATCCGAGTATAGTGAGGGATTTTCAGCGCGTCATTGGCATTGAAGCACGCCGACAGATCATCGAACTCATAGGAAAACTTCCTGATGAGCTAGTCGCTTGTGTAGGCGGGGGAAGTAATGCTATTGGGTTGTTTCATCCGTTCCTGGATGATACCGCTGTCAAAATGACTGGTGTTGAAGCTGGTGGAACAGGAGATGCTTTAGGTCAACATGCAGCACGATTTTTAAGTGGCCGCCCTGGGGTATTACAAGGAACCAAGAGTTATCTGTTACAAGACGCTCAAGGGCAAGTCGCTAATACACACAGTATTTCAGCCGGTCTTGATTATCCCAGTGTTGGTCCTGAGCATGCTTATTTACACGATATAAAACGTGTTGGCTATACCAATGCCTGCGATGATGAAGCAATTAATGCGGCATTTTTACTGGCTCGAGTTGAGGGCATCATCCCTGCGCTGGAAAGCGCCCATGCCATAGCTTACGCCATACGAACCGCACCAACATTAGCCAAAGACTATCAGATGTTGATTGGTTTATCGGGTCGCGGGGATAAAGATGTGGAAACCTTAAGTCATTATCTGCAACAGGAGCAACTTCATGATTAAACAAGCCTTTGAGTCAAATAAAACAGCATTCATACCCTTTATTATGGCAGGCCACCCAACGTTAGAAGCGTCTAAACAAGCCATTATTGCCTTATCAGAGGCAGGAGCAGATGTCATTGAACTTGGCGTACCGTTTTCAGATCCGGTAGCGGATGGCCCAGTTAACCAACGGGCTGCTGAAATGGCATTAAATCAAGGAATAACCCTTGATAGCATATTCGCAATGGTCAAGGAACTTCGTTTTCAAGGCTGCCACACCCCGATATTATTATTCACTTATTTAAATCCTTTACTGGCTTTAGGAACAGCGTTATTCGCGATAAAAGCTACCGAGGCGGGTATTAATGGCGTGCTTGTTGTTGATTTACCACCTGAAGAAGGTCAGGATTTTTATATGGCTCTTCAGCAAGCAGGCTTAGAAATCGTCCTACTCGCATCGCCCACAACCAATCCTCAACGCTTTAATCTTTACAAACAACTCAACCCGAGCTTTTTGTATTACATATCGCGATTAGCAGTAACAGGCATGCAATGCGCTCTTTCAGATAATTTAAAAGCTGAAGTTCAGTTCTTACGAACCCATTTTCCAGATACCAAAATTGCGGTAGGATTTGGCATTTCGAGTAAGGAGCAAGCAGCTGCTGTCGCAAAATTTGCCGATGGCGTGATCATCGGCAGCCTGTTAGTCAACTCATTAGAACAGGACGGACTTGAGCGTTTTCAGGCATTGGCCAAAACACTTGGGGAGGCAATTTCAAAGGGATAAATAGTTGTCACTATACTGAGCACAGTCACAACTGATTAATCTCAACGCAAAAAAGGAAGTGCAAAGGTTGGAAAATGTCGGTCTAATGGTTCTACCATTATTCCTGACGGAGTCCCTTCGCCCGCTGGCGGGAGAAGGTGTCCGACAGGACGGATGAGGGTGGATCAAATGGCATGGATGACAGTAAAAAAGATTAATGTCCGCTTTGCAAAAACACTAAGACAACAAAGTACAATGCCTAATATGAACCACCCTCATC
>JBIODT010000112.1:0-7562 GCA_044445305.1 Legionellales bacterium
ATGTAAGAGACCGAATATATGACTGCAACTTAACTTAACTTTGCTAAAAAATATTAACATTTTCCTTGCAAACCGGTAGGGTCCATATATGATTCATGGCCTCGCAATGACGCACTGTTTGAGTACAGTGTGTGATTTTATAACTATTTTCCATGAGGTAACTTGTGGGTAACGATATGGATGTAGCGCAGCGTAATAAAGGTTTTAACCATTTAAATGGAGCATGGAAACCTTGATTACGCTGCGCTGCATCAAGGCTACGCGATTCACCAACAACTCAAGTAAGGTTTGAAGTTATTGGGAAGGGGTATTGATTGATAATTTTTCGTTATTTGGCCAAAGAAGTGTTCCTCACATTAATATCGTTAACTGCGATATTAATGTTAATTTTTTTGAGCAACCAGTTCATATTATACTTAAATAGAGCCGCTTCCGGGAATATTCCCGGGGTCATTGTCATGAAACTCATGATGTTCGAAATGCCTACTTTGGCGGGCTATCTGTTGCCTTTAGGGTTTTATATGGCCTTACTGTTGGCTTATGGGCGCTTGTATGCTGAAAGCGAAATGACGGTATTGCGTGCTAATGGTTATGGACCCAATCAACTGCTAAAGCACAGTTATATGATGGCTGGTTTGGTGGCGACACTGGTCGCGGCCATGATGATTTGGGCCAGCCCGCTTATTGCCGTAGAGCGCTCTAAATTATTCAGCTCAGCAGGCATACAAACATTAATTCAAACCATAGCGCCTGGACGATTTCGTAGCACCAATCATGGTAACCAGGTGTTTTATGTGCAGTCTATGGGGCGCGATCATAAAAAGGCCGAACAAGTTTTTTTAGCCAGACAAAGTCAGCAAAACAATCAAACACATTGGGATGTATTGTGGGCGGACAAAGCTTTTGCTGAAACTGATCCTAAGACTTCTGAAAATTATTTGGTGTTGCAAACGGGAAAAGAATACCGTGGCGTTCCCGGTCAAGCGGATTACCAAGTGGCTGAATTTGCAGAATATAAGACGCGCCTGCCTCATCCAGAAGTGGCTTTAAATGATGATGATGTACGCACCTATAAAATAGGTCGTTTGTTACATTTGTATAATTCAGCTCACTTAGAAGCTGCCGCTGAATTACAATGGCGCTTGTCGGTACCCCTAATGGTACTTACTTTGACCTTGGTTGCTGTCCCACTCAGTCGGGTTAATGCACGAACTGGAAAATTTGCAAAATTATTGCCAGCCATTCTGCTGTATATTTTATATGCCAACGGCATGTTTGTTGCTCGTGACGCCATGGCTTCTGGAAAAATTCCCTTATGGATGGGCATGTGGTGGTTGCATTTAAGCGTCGTGGTGCTTGGCTTGATATTAATCTGGCGTAATAAAGTGAAGTTGGCATAAGTATGAAAATATTAGATAGATATGTTGCTAAAACCGTACTGACAGCTATAGGGCTGGTTACATTGATGTTAACCGGACTGCAAGTTTTTATTTTGTTTTTAAATCAGATTGGTCCTTTAGGGCATGCTGACTATGGTATAGCACAAGTGAGCGTTTTTGTGTTACTGCAACTTCCTTATCAGGTTTATTTGTTTTTTCCTATGGCCAGTTTAATCGGCAGTTTAATTGGTTTGGGGACATTGGCCAATCACAGTGAATTGGTTGTTATGCGTGCCGCAGGGATGTCCATAGGACAGATAACGGGCTCTGTTTTAAAGGCATCAATAGTTGTTGTTTTGTTGGTAACGTGCCTGGGCGAAACTTTAGTTCCACAACTGTTTCATTATTCCAATGATTATAAAGCGGCAGCATTAAGCGGTGGACAGAGCATACGCACAGGTCACGGCATCTGGGTGCGCAGTGCTAATGATTTTATCTTAATAGGAAAAGTGCTTCCGGATGTTGTTTTACAAGATATTTACCAATTTCGCTTTGATTTAAAACACAATTTACAGTTCGCACGACACATCCGTGAAGCAAAGTCGGTTAATAAGATATGGGTTGCTTATGATGTGGAACAAACTGAATTTAGCACAGGCCATACTAACACCAAGACTTTAAAATCCATCCTGTGGGATGTGCCTGTAAAACCGCAAATTTTGAAAATAAGCACCAGTGAGCCGGATGAAATGTCATTGCATGAGCTGAATCAATATTTACGAGAGCAAAAGCATAACCAACAAAACACACATAATTACCAATTGGCTTTTTTACAGCGCATTATTCAGCCCATAACCACTATGGTAATGATGATCTTGGCCATTCCGTTTATATTTGGTCCCTTACGTTCCTCAACCATGGGTTTGAAAATGGTTATTGGTATCAGCGTTGGCTTTGGGTTTTATATAATGAATCATTTTATGGGCCCAGTAAGTATGGTTTATCAGTTATCACCTGTATTAGCTGCTTTTGGGCCGACCTTTGTTTTTGCTTTAATAGGCTTGTGGTTAATGCGAAAAGTGAGGTGAGGGGCAGTCGTGACTATTTACATTCTGCGTCTAAAGGCTTAGTTTTGACAATCTGAATGTTAATCCCTTTTATAGTAGGGCTTTTTTGTGCTTCTTTAAGGTATTCAACCAAGAGCACATCAACGACCTTACCCTGTTGAGATGAGGCTTGTCTAAAATACAAGTGGCCTTTAATCCAGATTGCGAAGCCTAAATGAGAGATGTTTAATGAAGTGCCTATGAGTTTTCGTAAGTCCCAGTTTGGTCTTATTATTTCAATAATTGCGCCTTGCGGAATTTGGGCAAATAAATAAAGGTTGGGTTTGGACTTGTCTGTAAATAAAGCAGTAAACGGAAGGTAAGGGACTTTTGATCGGCTTGTTTTTAAATTTTTTCCTTGAGCCTTCAATTCAAGCAGACGTGTTGCTTGTTGTGTTTTGTTTTCGTGTTCTAATCTTATCGTGGCAATTGATTTGTAGGCATACCAATTGGATTTATTAATCAAGGCATTAGCAAATAGTGCGACCGGCCTTTGATTTTGGTCTTTTATGGTTAGAGTAATGTCTTTAAGTACGCCTCGTTGTTGGTTGTTTTTATTCCAATCTATAGATGTGAAATGATTGCGGTATAAGTAGGTAGCCTTTCCATTTTGATAGCGGGTGTGTTTTAGGCATTGTTGAAATGATTTTAATGAGTGTGCTAGAGCCAAAGAAACCACCGTGGTCACATAGGTATCACAATCAAAAGCATCGGTGCGGTATTTTGGAAATTGATCATATCGTGCTCCTGGTCCTTCACCTAAGGCACCAAGTAGGTATTTATCTCCTAAAAATTTAGCGCTAAACCAGTCTATTCGTTGTGGCATGAGCGTGTTCGGTGTGGCATTGGCCTTGTGGTATAGTTCATTAATAAAGACGTTGGCTTGTTTTTCAATGGCATGTGAATCAATGGCATGGCTAAAAAAACTGGTGCAACAGCCAATAAAAATTAGGCTGCGCGCGCTCAGAAATCCACGTGCTAAAACCGCAGTTTGTAAGCGCGCGCAGTATAAAAGGTTCAATGTGTTTTTCATAAGTAATTTCTTGTGGTTTAATATCAATTGAGCTTCGTTCGAAGCCTGTTTACATGCTACCCTTTTTTAAGGCTCGGAGGCAAGAATGCTGAATATAATCTGGTTGGGAATGATACTGGTTTCGTTGGTTGTAGGTGTTATTCAGGGACGCATAGATTTGGTGGTTCGTGCCGTGACCGACTCAGCCAAGCTCGGATTTGAGCTTGCTATTGGATTGACTGGAATTATGGCTTTATGGCTTGGGATCATGTCTATAGCCACTGAGTCAGGGCTTGTTGCCAAATTAAGTACGCTGCTAAAGCCAATTTTAAAACGATTGTTCCCTGACATACCGGCTGATCACCCTGCTATGGGTGCCATGGTCATGAATATTGCGGCCAACATGTTGGGCTTGGCTAATGCAGCTACGCCTTTTGGATTACAAGCCATGAAAGAATTACAAAGTTTAAACAAACATGTGGCCATTGCTTCCAACTCGATGTGTACTTTCTTGGCGATCAATACCTCGAGTGTGCAATTAATTCCAGCAACAGCCATTGCTTTTCTTGCGGCAAATGGCAGTACCAATCCAAGTAGCGTGGTATTCAGCTCTTTAATTGCCACTTGTGCATCTACACTTGTCGCACTGGTTTCAGTCAGGCAACTGTCCAAGCTGTCACTGTTTAAAATTAACAATACGGATAATTTATGAACGCCTTTGCCAATCAATTGTCTAATTGGATTTTTCTAGCTTTTATCGTTGGCATTCCTTTGTATGCCGCTGTAAAAAAAGTAGATGTATTCGACGCCTTTATTATTGGAGCCAAGCAAGGATTTGACACCAGTGTCAGTCTTATCCCTTATTTAATTGCCATGATGGTAGCAATAGGCATGTTAAGGGCCTCAGGTTTCTTTGATGTGATGGACCACCTGTTGGCGCCCTTTATGGCATGGATAGGAATGCCTGCTGAAGTCCTGCCTTTGGCTCTAATACGGCCATTTTCAGGCAGCGCATCAACCGGTGTTATGGCTGAGCTCATCCATCAATATGGTGGCGACTCACTCATTGCAAAAACAGCAGCAACCATGATGGGCAGTACAGAAACAACGTTTTATGTGATTGCTGTGTACTTTGGCTCGGTCGGCATTCGTAAAACCAGGCACGCCATCCCGGCAGGGTTATTGGCTGATTTAGCTGGGATTCTGGCTTCTGTGTTCGTCTGTCGTTATTTATTTGGTTCCTAACCAACATCAACGTTCTTTTTACCTGATGCAGCATAATTTGCTTCTTCATACAGCTTTAACCGAGCCAGTAACGTATTGGCTTGGCTTTTAAAGGAAGCTATTTCACGTCTGGAAACTGGCGATGCAGTAGGCAGGGGGGTGGTGCTTGGGTTTCTGGGCTGGTTGTTAACATGGAGCTCATAATGGCAGTGTGGTCCTGTGGCCAGTCCTGTTTGTCCGACATAGCCTATCACTTGACCACGCTTCACCTTACTTCCCTTAGACAAGCCTTTTTGAAACCGAAGCAAATGACCATAAACAGTACTATAAGGATGGTCATGCTTTATCATGATCATGTTCCCATAACCATTGTGTCTGCCGATGCTAGCAATAACTCCGTCACCTGTGGCTTGAATGGGTGTTCCAATTGGTGCTGCCAAGTCTATGCCTTTATGAGCCCTTTTATAATGAAGGATGGGGTGGTTTCTCGATAAAGCAAAGGTTGAGCTAATGTGGCTGAATTTAATTGGATAACGTGAAAAAGCCTTCTTGAAACTCATTCCTTTGGGGGTGTAGTATTCATGAGTGCCGTTTGTATTGGTATGACGTATGGCCTGAAACACCTTATCCCGACGTGTATAGGTCACTGCTAAAATATCGCCGGTTCCAACCCGTTTGTCATTGACATAGTACCCTTCATAAACCAACGAAAACCGATCTCCTGCCCGTATTGAGCGATAAAAGTCAGTTTCTTTATTCAGTATGTCAGTCATTTGTTGGACCAATTTCCTGGGAATATTTAACCTTTGTGCAGTGGCAGGCAAAGAGCCTTTGACCGTACCGGTAACATACAGATTGATGCTGTTCGTTTTCTTGGAGTCAAGTTTTGTTTTATAATTGCGCCCTACTCTGGAAACAGTAATGGTTTGAATGTCATTCACAGGGACAATCATTTTTTCCAACTGGTGTTTATTAATTAAAAACTGTAGTTTCTGCTTGGGCTTTATTGCAGTAATCATTTTTATGTGTGGGTTTTTTTGTAGTACTGAATTTAAATTTTGGGCACTTAAGCCAAGATGCTTAAAAATAGATGCCATGGTATCGCCGGAGCGAGGGGAAATGACTTGCCACTCATTGTCTTTTACTCTTTTTACGGTGTGTTTAGATGTGTTTTTTATGACTGGAGTGGTTTTGTTAAGTTCAGGCAAAGATATTGTTTGTTGGGTATACGATTTTATTTTATGATGTGCGAAGGCCTGCACTAAAAAATAGACCAGCGAAATACTCAGTATTAACGCGGTGGTCATTAATAGTTTTAATAGGTTGCTAGATTGTGGTGTAGGGATATTGGGTTTTTTATCCATTAGTTGCCTATACTGATGTCATCCAGGAGGTTCTTAGAACAATTAAGCTTAAATTTACATTTATGCTCTAGCAGGAATTCGCTAACCGGGCTAAGATACTAGGTGTAAGAAGTCAGGTCAATCTTTTATAAAGGTTTTAATCTCATGATAGTTGAAAATTCAGTCTGTTCGGAATTAATGCGTGGGTGCGAAGAAGTGCTTCCCAAACAAGAATTAGAGAAAAAATTACAAAAAGGAACTGTCTTGAAAATCAAGGCAGGTTTTGATCCTTCAGCGCCAGATCTTCATCTGGGGCATACCATATTACTTAATAAGTTGCGGCAATTTCAACAGCTCGGACATGAAGTCATCTTTCTAATTGGTGACTTTACAGCAATGATAGGTGACCCCACTGGAAAAAATGCAACACGAATGCCCTTAAGTGAAGAGTCCATCATTGAAAATGCCAAAACATACCAACATCAAGTGTTTAAAATTTTAGATCCCAATAAAACAACCATCGTTTTTAATTCCCATTGGCTTGGTAAGTTTAATGCAGCCGATCTAATAAGACTGGCGGCCACTCACACGGTCGCACAAATGTTAGAGCGGGATGATTTCAATAAACGCTATACAACAGGGCAGCCTATTGCCATCCATGAATTTTTATACCCATTGCTGCAAGGATATGACTCCGTTGCACTCAAAGCTGATATTGAACTCGGTGGGACTGATCAAAAATTTAATTTGCTGATGGGACGAGAACTACAAAAGCATTATGGTTTAGAGCCACAGGTAGTCATGATGACACCATTAATTGAAGGACTGGATGGTGTTAAGAAAATGTCTAAATCTCTGGACAACTATATAGGTATCACCGAGTCGGCAGAAAGTATGTTTGGTAAAATAATGTCAGTATCAGATGAATTAATGTGGCGTTATATCAATCTACTTAGTTTTAAAACTGGCGCAGAATTACAGCAAATGAAAAACTCAGTTGAGCAGGGGCTAAACCCCAGAGACATCAAAATTGAGTTTGCTAAGGAGATAGTGACTCGCTTTCATGATAAGGCACAAGCTGAAACGGCCCATCAAAACTTTATTGAACGTTTTCAAAAAGGGCATATACCTGAAAATCTGGAAGAAATTACTGTTGTGAGTAAGGAGCCGCTTAATTTGGCACAACTACTAAAACAACTAAACTTAACCCAAAGCACTTCGGAGTCCATTCGATTAGTAAAGCAAGGTGCTGTTAAAATTAACGGTGAAAAGGCAGCTGATCCAGCGTTATCAATGCCTCTGGGCCAGGTGTACATCATTCAAGTTGGTAAACGCAGGATTGCCAAGGTGCTTTTACAACAAGCAGATTGAGATATTTAAAAAAAAACACAAAAAGTAATTGACACTGTAGCTGAAGTGAGTAGAATACGCAGCACGCCCTCCGAGGCAAGTTCATTAACAAAAAGAGAAGACAAACTGTGTGGGCGCTTTGAAGAAA
>JBIODT010000113.1:0-7457 GCA_044445305.1 Legionellales bacterium
CCGCTGGCGGGAGAAGGTGCCCGACAGGGCGGATGAGGGTGGATCAAATGACATGGATGCTACTTAATATGATAAAACAGGTTAATGCCACCTTTGCAAAAACACGTTGAATCAATTTGATTTAGTTAAACATATAAGTACTTTCAATGGCTAATATGATCCACCCTCATCCGCCCTGTCGGGCACCTTCTCCCGCCAGGCGGGAGAAGGGTCTTCGTCACTAGAATTATTAACGACCTGCCATCGCTCAAATATGGATGCAAGATGAGATGTCACCAGACAGGATCTTTAACATCTGTTTTGCGGACCCAGCTCTAGAGTTTCTTGATGAACCTTGGGTTGAGAAAACAGAGGCAGTCCTGATTTAGCAGTATAGATGCCCGAATTTTCCATTCTTTGATCATCTTTCTCGGTTGAAACTTGACACTGGCCTTGATTTGAAACTGATATGAAATAAGGACAATGTATTTTTGCATTACTTGCCAGATTGTTGATGGCCTTTATTGAATGTTCTGTCAAATCCCTGGCGACAGCAATGCTTACGTCCCCCATACCCAAACTGTTTCTATCAACATGGAGTATCTCTTTAGCAAACTTACCTGTATAAACCACTGAATTGGTATGCAGGGCTCTATCAGCAGCAGCAATACCTATTGTGTGGCCATTCTTATTTAACAAATGACACAATTGACCCGCTAAAACGTGACCTTCATTACCAATGCCTAGCAATTTCACCGGGCAATCCTTCAATTTAGGATTACGTTTTATTGTACTATAGAGATCCTCAAGCACGGCCAAGGATTCGCGCATGTTGGCGTTTAATTCAGGTGCATGAGTCTCATGAACGGCTTCTTTAGCATCTGCAAAGTTTAAGGGCTTATTGGTAACGATGACTAACTCACCATCAATGCTCTGTGTGCCAGCATGTAACAAACTTCCTACACTATTATAACCCGTATCTTGTTCTAATGTTTTTAAGGTCAATTCACTGGGCGTACCAATGAGGGCAAACGTATTTTCAGGCAGTGTCATTTTTTGCTGCGCGGTTCCAGGAATCGTTTGTGGAATAACTTGTAGCGGTAAACTTAATTCTAGCGCAACCGCTGAGGCAGCAGGCAAACTGGCGCCTGCAAATGCCACAATACAAGTTGCTTGGGTTTTCTGGATTTCTTTTATGAATTCATTCACTTTGTATGCAAATGCATGAGGATTCGCCATATAAGGTTTGGTTGTCACTTTATTGGCAAACTCATTGACTAAAGAATGCACTCTTATTCTTAACTCAAACTGATCGAATTTCGACTTAAAGCGGATGAATTCCTGGGTTATATACGCGTCTGATTGATCAGCAAAATTCTTGCTTATGTTGTCTTTAAACCATATAACTACCTTGTCTTCAATCTGACTTGCGGGTAGCTGGAGCCGTTGTGAGCAGCGGGTTATCAAATCCTCATAGCTCTTAGCCAACGTGCCCATTTCGTGCATGTCACTGAAATGTAACTCAGTTACGCCCAGATAAAAGAATCGAGCTAAACACAACTGGCGTGATAACCAATCTAAGGGCATATTATTATAGACAACGACAACAGCAACGTCTTTAGCACCATTCTTACACAAATTATCAACCGCTTGGCATACGGTGTTTCCAGTAGTGATCTCATCATCCGTAATCAAATATTTGTCATTGGGATTAATGCTCACATTTCCTGAGTTAAGACTACTAATCAAAGCACTGTCGTCTCTATGAGAGTCGCGCTGTTTTTCACCAAGTACACGCGTTTGGCATAAATGACTGCCCAAGATGGATTGCAATTGCTCTGTAAGTTCTTTGGTTCTCTTTGCAGCCCCAGCATCTGGAGTCACCAAACGTAATTGCCCTTGCATGGGATGTTCAGGATCATTTAACCATTCATTTGCAAGCTTGGTTGTTATGATTGAAATGGCGGAAATAGCTGAACCTCTTATTTTTTTCCCAGTATAGCTACCGGTCATGGTATGGTTGTCGTGGCATTCAGCCGTGATAACATGGTTTACTCCAGCGGCTGCGAGTAACATGCCGTTTTGCTGGATGTAAGCGCCGGTTTTCCCTTTGTGGTTGTCTTCTGCTTTGTCTGAACGTGCGTTAAATTGATAAGGATTAATCAAGTTAATCGTTTCCGCCCCTCGAAGATGAGCCTGTCTTGCTATCATTGCCGCTGTAAATAAATAGGAAGACGCACCGTTGCGTTGATACTCTTGTGCTTCTTCAGTGCTATCAGGATTGGGTCTGGTTGACTGAATGATGGTGACTACAGCACCACAAATGCTTGCATCATCAGGAATTTGAGCCTGTTCACCTTCCCCATGTATTGAATAAAGTCTCACCATTTCCCCACGCATATGCAGACTTTCTGCAATTTTTTTAGCTAAAGGTTTATTAGCAGAGCCGCAGAGTAGCACATGCGGTTGCACTTTAATTTCAGGAACTTTGAGTTCTGATAGTAATTCTGGTCCACACAGAGACTCAGTGACACCCAATTTACCAGGGAAAAATACAGACAATTCGCGCTCAAAACACCGTTTACGAGAAAAATGCATAATTTGATGATCAAGACTTAAGCGGCCCTTGATGACTTGCGGGTTTTGTGGTGGTTGGAGGTAAGCATTTAATTCCTGTCTGTCAATCTTATAATGTTCCTTGCCTGAATGGTTAGAAAGTGTGAACAGGAGCGTTTCGTTCAAATTCGTTTCGTCTAATTTGCCAGTATACTTGTTATCATAAAAGTAAACTTTACTTGCACCACTTGCCTCAAACAAGCGCAATATTAAACTATTAAAATCACTAAAATGAACAACAGGATGAAATTGATCGGGTAATGCAATCGTGATTGATCTTGCGCCATGCTCATACGCACATCGGCACAGCTGCAGTGCTTCTTGCATCAAGACCAAGGGTGAATAGCGGGCATGCTCTGTACCAACATGAACAGTGATGTTGGCCCCACTTATCGTAATATCCGGCGATATGACTGAAAATGCATCACCAGTGGCAAAGATTTGGAACTTATTACGCGCTACTTTTTCAGGATCAATATTCCATTGTTCAATGGGGCATCCATGATTATAAAAATTAATGGGCTTGCTAATGACTTCTTTGGGTGAGGTAAAGAAAATACCCTTTTTAGCATAGTTACTCGCTGGTTTATTGTCACTCAGCTCAACCAATCGATTCATACTAAAATCTTGATCTTCTATATCGATTGGGTATTGCTCTATCATTTTTTCTTTGAACTGTCCAAGTACTTTACATAAAGTCTGCAGTAAATAGTCAGTTCTGGAAATACCCCCAAATTCTTGTTCTTGATGGGGATTATTAGACTGCTTGGCCAATCCCATTCGCTGGGCTGTTTCTCCCCAAGTTTCCAGAAAAGCTTTGCTCTCATTTTGACGCATGGCGTTTATAATTTTCATAGGGATTTTGCAACAATCTTGGCTCTGACTGAAAATCATCTCTCCTTTATTAACCATCACATGCACAAAATCGTAATAGCTTTGATCTTCTTCTGAGTATCGGATGCCACTTTCCATGGAGATCATCATGTCATTAGCAGAGTCCTTAAGCGATTGGAGTCGAGTGGTTGCGCCCTTAATGGTTTCGTCATAACCAAAGGGTTGCTCATTGACGCCAGATTGAGCGTCATGAGCCCTAAGCTTTATTGGCAGAGGATCAAGCATGACTTGAAGTGCTTCCTGGGTCGCTTCTATTTTTAATGAAGATCGGGAAGCCAGATGAACCGTTAACGCCAATGCATTATTGGCTTTTATTAATGCTTGTTCTCCTTTTACATGATGCGTAAGTCTATAAGTTATTGGGGTAAAGGGACTTTGTTCATAGCCTCTTTGAAGAACAAGTAATTTTTCTAAATCTCCTTGTGTAAATTTTAATAGGCTAATGAGCTCTACACCTGCCTGTTTCAGTATGGCTCTGGCATTAAAATCAGTAAGTTCTGTCATCACAAAGACCGTATCGACTTGCCCGCCACATTGTCTAATGAGCTGGATTGCGGTCTTTACAGAGCCTCCTGTAGCAATTAAATCATCAGTAAGCAGGTATTTTTTACCTGGTTGAATGGTATGCTTAAGCACTTGCAGCGCATCTGAAGAATACTCAGTTGTAGTATTTAACTGCACATATCGAGTATCCCCCATGACTTTTACCTTTTGCACCAAATGCTCACCTTTATCAGTCAGTTGATTGGCAATCATCCCTGAAAACAGATAACCGCGAGAGGCGATGCTTGCAACTGCATCAAATGTTTGTGAATCAATTGATGCGGTTACTGCTTTAGAAACAATTTTTCTCATAACAGGATTGTTGAATAATGAATCAATTGCCAGGAAAATAACACCTGGTTTGGGGTGGTTGTTGAGAAACGCCTTTTTGAGAATAAGCTCATCAATGATTTGCTGGATTAATAGTGTCATGTTTTATCTCCTAAAGTTAATTTGTATGGGGCAATTATATAGAGACATCTCTTTTATCACACCCCGTATCCAATACGGGGTGTGATAAAAGAGTGCTTTTTTGTGAGTACGCGCAGTATATCGTTATGCACCCCAGTGTGATTTTGTGTTATAATTGCTCAAAATATATTTTATTAGAAATTAAATGGCTACCAAGTATATTGAAATTAATGAAGCGTATTATTTCTACCAATTTCGCAATGGAATCAAATTGGTTAGGCCAGATGAGCCCGTAGTCTATGCACCGGAGCATACTTTAGCCGATATCATGAAATTACCCTTTAGCGTTTATTTACTGAATCAAGATGGCAACACCATGAAAATGAATGATGAAGGTGCCGATGCTTGTGGTTTTGATTCGCCAATCCAGTCTGTTGGAAAATCACTTTTTGATGTTTCAAAAGAAGAAAGCGCTCAAAAATTAATCATGAATTGTAGTGAGGTGATGCAATCGAATCAAGTACGACTTTTTGAGGAAATCAATTCACGCAAAGACAATTTAACGCAACAATTCCTCTCCGTAAAAACGCCTTGGTATGGAGCAGATAATAACATTATCGGAGTTTGTGGTTTTTCCATAGTATTGGGTACTCATGCACTCGCTGAAGGATTATCAACCATCACGCAATTAGGTTTGTTACAGCCTAAAAAACCAGAAAACAACAAGCTTAACGGCATTACTTTAACCAGGCGCGAAATAGAATGCTTGCGTCTGACAGTTAAAGGTTATACTGCAAAAAAAACAGCAAAAGTATTGCAAATTTCACACAGAA
Source organism: Legionellales bacterium (assembly GCA_044445305.1). Taxonomy (GTDB): domain Bacteria; phylum Pseudomonadota; class Gammaproteobacteria; order Legionellales; family Legionellaceae; genus Legionella. Next base: position 5,277 of record JBIODT010000113.1, read on the forward strand.
CAATAGAAGAATATTTAACAAACATTCGGACCAAAACCGGAATTAAATCAAAAGCGGAGTTGATTGAAATGGCACTTTTTCAAGGAATTTAGTGCTTATTAAGATCCGATCGATTTAAATAAATGAAAATGACATAATAACCCATCATAATGGGATTGACGGAGATACCAGTTGACAAAAGTAATTATTATCGGAGCAGGCCCTGCAGGTTTATATGCGGCTATTAAATTTAAAAAAGCGGGGCTGAATGATATAGCGGTTTATGATCCCCGTGCTGGCATATATACACGACCAGGTCACGTAACTTCCAGAACCATTACAAAAGTTAGTGAAGGTATTGGTGTAGATTTTTGGCCGGATAAGGAAAAGAACTACCATATAAAGGACATAGAGCGAGCGCTTTATGCCGAAGCAATAAAGTTGGAAATTATGATCGATAGAAAAAAGTTCATACGATTACATCAAGCTCCTATCAATCAAGGCGTCGTTGTTGCTGATGAAAATGGAGAAGAAATTCTTGTTTTTTCTGACTATATATTTGATTGCACAGGATCCCACCGGCAGGTTATTGAAGACGTTAATCGCATAAAGCCCGACGCGCCTCCATTTAAATTAGAACCAATAGCAATAAAGTCCCCCAAGAATCATTTATTGGCCTACGTTAAAGTAAGCACGAGCCAATGGGAGCGGTTTAATTGCATAAAAGAGGAGATAGGAACTGATATCTCTAAAATTGACCCAGTATTCCGTGTACAATCTATTATCAAGTTATCTTCACTTGGGTGGCATGAGTGGGTAATACCAAACGTTTATGGCGCCAGTTTTGGGAAGGATAAAGTTTGTATCTATCTTCATACCCCTCCCAGTCTTGTCAAAGAAGATTATGATCATTGGTTAACAGCAGTCCTTCAATGTTATTTACCTTCGATACAGTATGAGCACCTCTCGCCGTCCAAAAAATACAAATACAAACCCAGATTCATGACATTTACTAGCAATCCCCAAGAGTTAATACAAATGTCATACAAAGGAGAGGATTTGCCAACAGTAATTGCTCTGGGTGATGCACAGATTGACTCTTATTTTGAATTAGGCAACGGGATTTATAATGGCATGCGCCGTATTGATGCATTATTCAATCACATGAAAATTTCAAATGGTGACATTTCTTATTATGATTCGCTTCAGTATATGCAATTAATACATAAGGAACTGACTGAGCATAAAGACGCAATAGGCCTAGTTGCCGCGCTGCAAGGCTTCTCGTCGGCTTTCGGCAGATTTTTAGAGCGCTTGCAACTTGCTCTGGTGGCAGAACAGGCAGATAATGTCCTGGACAAGGATGCTATTAACGCGATTATAAAAAAGCGGTTTCCTCAAGAAGTTCTTTATCAAGGCCCACCACAAGAAGTCGAATCTACAAATGCTGCAGAAAGTAGTAGCGCAGCAGTAGCATCAAGCTCTGATGTACCACTAGATCAGCAACGGTTTTTCTCCGTTAAAAAAGTGAAAGTTGATAATCAAGCAGACGCCCATATGAAAGCTGTATCTCATGATAACGGGTCCATTCTAAACCCTTAATGTCAATACATCACAAGGTGCATGATTGACCGTAGCATGAGCGGTGCTGCCGAGGAACGCTGGTAATCCTGTGGGGGTATGACTGCCAATGATGATAAGTTGGCAATTTAATTCTTTAACCTTATTAAAAATATGCTCTTTTACTGAACCAATTTCTACAAATTGTTGTTCAGCTGGAATGTTAAAATTGTCACCAATTAAAGACAAGACGGTTTGAGCATCATCTTTAGCTGGATGTGCCAATTCAGTAAATCCCAATCCTTGCGCCAGTTGAATGCTTGCTGGTAATTCAATGACATGCAAAAGGTATAATGTGGCATTGAATTGCTGTGCGATTGCAGCGGCTTTTGCTGTAATATGGTTGTGCTCATTACTTAAATCAGTTGCATATAAAATATTAGTATACATGGCAGCCTTATATTTAAAAGTTAATGGAAACAGTACTAGTACAACGTTGCACGGATTCTGTCTGGGGACATCTCATTCTTGCATCCATCTTTGAGTGATGGCAGGTCTTAAATAATTCTAGTGACGGAGACCCTTCTCCCGCTGGCGGGAGAAGGTGCCCGACAGGGCAGATGAGGGTGGATCATATTAGTC
>JBIODT010000114.1:0-7432 GCA_044445305.1 Legionellales bacterium
ATCCCCAACCCTTCTCCCCCAAGGGAGAAGGGAGCAGATTGTGCTACCTGACTAACTCTGGTTCAAATTTAGATGCGGTTGCCCTGTAATATTTTTCAGGGCGGCCTCATTTAATTTGCATTAAAGTCAGTCTGTTGGCGCGAGCTGAGCTCTTCTTCCTTTAGGACGAAGAACTGGGCGATGAGGGGCGTGTATGGCATGCTCTTAAATAAAGAAAATATAGGGATTGTATGTTTCGTTGCTTGTTTCTGGTTGCTATGTTTTTAAGCGCATCACTGTTATTTAGTATTCAACCCATGGTTGCAAAAGTGTTACTTCCTGTTTATGGCGGTACTCCGGCTGTTTGGACCGTATGCATGCTGTTTTTTCAGGTGGTTTTGTTGGTTTCATACGGTTATGTTTGGGTGCTTAGCTTTTTTAATAAACCAATCGCTTGGCGTACGGTACATATTGTCTTGCTGGTCTTTAGTTTTATGCTATTGCCGCTTGTGTTTCGTCCGGTCGTTGTGGATGGACTTCCTGAATGGGCTATTTTTTATAATTTAGTCACCCAACTCGGGTTGCCGTTGTTAATCATTGGCTGTTCTGCGCCTTTATTACAATATGCCTACAGTCAGACTCAAGGCGAAGGTGCTGCCGATCCGTATTTTTTATATGTAGCCAGCAATCTTGGCAGTTTAATAGCGTTGCTGGTTTACCCTTGGCTTATTGAGCGCTTTATTGGCTTAAGCCATCAATTCCAGTTGTGGAGCCTGGGTTATGGTCTGTATGTAGTGCTGTTGTTTGTTATCCTCTTTGTCGCACGTTATAAGCCTTTGGCACGCTCGGGTGATGCTCAGTCTGCCTGGCCTTGGTGGGACATGCTGTGTTGGCTGTTTTTAAGTTTTGTTCCTTGTAGTCTCATGTTAGGCGTTACGTCGTACATTACCACTGATGTAGCAGCCACGCCCTTATTTTGGGTCTTGCCACTGGCCTTGTATCTTTTGACCTTTGTTATCACGTTTACTGATAAACCGCTGATTTCTCATGTCTGGGTTGTTCGAAACAGTCTGTTCTTTCTAATCTTCATCATACTTGGATTTATTTTAAGCGCCAATCAGGTACGGGTATGGGAAGTAGTGCTGTTTAATCTGCTGGGTTTTTTTGTTTTGGCCTTACTTTGTCATGGTACTTTGTTTCTAAGAAGACCCCCATCGCAATTATTAACGTTATTTTATTTTTGCATGGCTCTAGGCGGTGTGCTTGCTGGTGTTTTTAATGGCATTCTTGCGCCCCATCTATTTAATCAGGTCTATGAGTATCCTATAGCTATTTTATTAAGTTTATTGGTGTTGCCTTTTGCAAAAAAAACCGGAGGTTTGTGGGTTCCCTTATTGGTTTTGGGCATCTTATTGGCTCAGTATGGTCTGCCTGCAGTTCATTGGATTGAGGGCTTTACTTCGTTTCAATTGCTGGCAATTTTAGCCTTGCTCGTTGCGGTGGTTTGGCAATCAAGTAGGACCAGTTTGTTTTTATCTTTGTTGTGCTTGTTGGTATTTATTTTTTCACCGGATCTGAAAACAAATAACAGCCTGCTGTTACAGCAACGTAGTTTTTATGCGGTCAATAGGGTTGAAGACAATCAGGGAATACATATATTCATCAGTCAATCTACCGTTCATGGCCTGCAGGATATGGGTGAAAGCAAACCTTTGAATGGTTATAAATCCTATTACGGAGCAATAAAGCCCGTGGTCGATGCATTACAAGCACAGTTTAGCTCGCTGTCGGTGACCGTCATGGGCTTGGGCACTGGAACCATGGTTTGCCAATTTCGTGAACAAGACCAGCTTAAAATAATCGAAATCGATCAACAAGTCATCGACATAGCAAAAAATCCCCAACTGTTTACTTATTTGCGTGATTGTTTGCCATCGGTTGAGATAATAAAAAATGATGGCCGTTTGGCCATGGCACAAATAGCCAATGGCTCCCAAAAACTATTGGTCTTAGATGCTTTTAATTCCGATGCAATTCCTGTTCATTTGATGACCCTGGAAGCCTTTAATTTGTATAAGAGTAAAATTTCCGAGGATGGCGCTATTTTAATTAATTTAAGCAACAGGCATTTGAATTTGTTACCGGTGGTGAATGCGCTTGGACGAAAACTAGATTTAATGGCATTTTATGTGCCTCATAAAGGGGATGCAAAATTGGGTCAACTTGATTCAGAGTGGGCCTTGCTTACAGCCAACCAACCCTTGGCATACCAATTAATGGCAGGCGGGGGGTGGCGTTTTTTGGCTGAGAACAAGCAATTTTTATGGACTGATGATTACTCGAATATAATCCCTTTATTGAAGTGAGCATTCTAAGCCCATACAAAAAATGGTCAATCCTTAATAAAAAAATGGGTTCAATGATCAATTAATGTTGAAAAACTTTGCAAAATATCACATTTATGCTATAAATAATTATGAAAGTAAAATTTTATCAAAAACAATCGGGGAAAAACCCCGTGGCGGAATTCCTAAACGATTTGCCGTCAGACGAGATAGCACGTATTGCTGGATGCTTGAAAAACATAGAAGAGCTTGGCTTTGATAGCCCACGAGTGCAATTTAGACAAATAAAAGGCTCGCTCTGGGAAATTAAGATCAAAACATCTCGCAGTGGCTATCGTTTTTTTTATGTTTGTATTCAAAAAGAAATGATAGTGCTTTTGCATGCATACAAGAAGCAGTCGCAAAAAGCACCCAGGCAAGAGATTGAACTTGCTGAAAAACGCATGATGGAGGTATACGATAATGAAAGCACTTACCTTGAATGAATTTATTGACAATAAAATTCAACAGGATGATGAGTTTGCAAAGCATTATGAGCGCGAGCAGATTATTAATAACATTGCAGTGATGATCGTTAATGCACGTAAAGAGCGTCACATGACTCAATCTGAACTGGCTAAAAAAATTGGCAGTAAACAGTCCGTTGTCTCTCGACTTGAAAGTGGCAGCAGCGCTTTTATTCCTTCTCTGGAAACCTTGGTCAAGGTGGCTGATGCACTAAATATGCGATTAACATTGCAACTACAAGCCTAAATTTAATTGTGATACCGTAAAGCAACAAACTATACTGCGCGTGGTCACAAATCGTTGAAATAAAATGTCACGCCTCTTCTCATTAATGGTCTATTTTTAGAAGATGTATAACTTATGGAGCAAGGGCCTAATTATGCTTGGGTGCGGTTTGTCCTTCATCCACATTATCAGGCCGGGTTGTGGCAGCATCTGTACCAGGTTGAACGCGGTCACTAAAAAGTCCTGGTTTCATTGATGCTGCACTCATTCTTTCATGAGGCTTACTTGCAGCCACTGCTTCTGAAGCACTCGGTTGATTGAGAGCCGCAACATTCACTCCTGTATGTTTTTGAAAGAACGCAGCACTTTGATCTGCCGTTATTTGTTCACAAAGCGCTTGGTCATGGCGTTGTTTTAAACAAAAAGCAGCAACCGCCATGTGCCCGTATTGGTTTGCGATATCATAGGGTGTTAATCCATTGCTATCTAACAGATCCAAATTAGCCTGGTGTTTTGCTAATTCGATGAATACTGGTAAATGGCCTTGTTTGGCAGCAAGATGGGCTGCACTTGAACCAGAACCAGTGAGTGTGTCTAAGTTAACCTTATCAGCTTTGGCTAATTCAGTAATGACATTAACAAAGCTTTTATGGGCGGCTACATGAAGTGCATTGCATCCAAGGCGTAATACATCTTCATTAATATCCGCTTTGGCTGTTTCTTCAATTATAGACATCGGTTCATAACGTCCGCTTAACTGGTTGAAGTTGACCTTGTGTTTTGCCAGTGCGGCAATGACATCTGAGTTCCCTGCTTCAGCAGCCATATAAGCAGCATTGAATCGATACCCACTCATTTGTTCCAAGTCACCATCCATCAGTGCTATTTGGTCAATAATATCCGTAAGACCATATGCGGCGGCTAGATGGATGAGGTTGTGCCCGGGTATGATGGATTTGTTTAAATCTAATTTTTCTGAATCTGATGCTCGTTTGATAATGGCATTTGGAGCACCATAGGATGTTATATCGTCTAATAGTCGTGTGAATAAGCTATTCTTGGGCTCATTATTAAAAATAATGCACCTGATGTTCAGGTTGTACTGTTTTGAAGACATCTCAGTAGGGGAGAGGATGCCTTTAATTATTAACGTGACGAGTTCTTGTGTGTTAAAGCGTTCATATGCAATGGCTGGCCATTGGTTGATATCCATAAACACCCACTGCTGATGAGTAGGACTGTAGGTGAGCCCCATAGCATGGCAAGCACCTTCACCAGCATCTTTATTAGATGCGGTTAATAAAATACCTACCATAGATGGATAGTGAATTGCTGCCAGAAGTTCTGCTAAAACATTTAAATAAGTCAGTATTTGTTGTTCTGTATATGGTTTTTCAAATGCATCATCGCTATTGACAGTAAGCCCACCCCTATCATCTAATTTTTTGGAAGAGACTGTAGCAAAAACGCGTTGTATATTAGCCTGCGAAGCTTTCAAGTACTTTCCTGAAGGGAGGAACGCTTGGTTGGCTGCAGATTCTTGATACAATGAGACCATATCATAAAATCCAAGTACCTCCAGTAGCTTCAATTCTTCTGTTGTCACAGCAGTATGAGCCATTATTTTTTTTTGAATCAGTTCTATTTTTGTAGGTAGATTGTAGGTAGATGTGATGGTCTCTATTCGGTTTGAAAAATTTTCTTTATCATTAACCATGCATGCTGAAAGCCAAGACAGGGTAACACCCAGGCAAATGCCTTCATCATTTAATCTGTTATAACCAAGCTGGTGCGCTTGGGATATTAACTCCTCATGATGGCTCTTGGACTTAACACCAAACCAATACATCAATTTCGCTTTCATTTTGATCCAACATGATGATTTTAAGGCGACTGTGAGTTAATTGTAGCACATGGGTGATTTATTGCTCTTGTCGAAACGTTGTACTCGCCTTGGCTCTATTTTGTCTATTAGAGTAGAGGGGCTCAAGATTAAACCTCAGCCAAATTCCCTTTCGTTTCCAGCCAAATTTTTCGGTCACCTGCTCGTTTTTTATTAAGCATCATATCCATAACCGCAGCTGTTGCTTCTTCGTCATGCAAAGTGAGCTGGATTAAACGTCGGGTATTGGGATCCATGGTTGTCTCGCGTAATTGAATGGGATTCATTTCCCCTAGGCCTTTAAAACGTTGCACGTTTATTTTTGCTTTGCTGGTTTGGTTTAGGTGGCTGATAATACGCAATTTTTCTTCATCGTCTAAAGCATAGTGAACTATTTTCCCTGCATCTATTCTATAGAGTGGGGGCATGGCAACAAAGACATGTCCTGCCTTGACCAGTGGTTTAAAATGACGTAAAAACAAGGCGCAGATTAAAGTAGCAATGTGCGCACCATCTGAGTCTGCGTCGGCCAGAATGCATAATTTGCCATAGCGAAGCCCACTGAGATCATCTGAGCCAGGGTCGACTCCAAGTGCCACTGAAATATCATGAATTTCCTGTGAAGCCAGAACTTGTGAGGAGTCTATTTCCCAGGTATTCAGAATTTTACCCCGTAAAGGTAAAATGGCTTGGAAGTCTTTATTGCGTGCTTGTTTGGCAGAGCCCCCCGCAGAATCACCTTCTACTAAAAACAATTCAGCTTGGCTTAAATCAGTTTGCAAACAATCAGCCAATTTACCAGGGAGTGCTGGCCCTTGACTGACGCGTTTTCGCGCGACTTGTTTGGCTTGCTTTAATCGTTTTTGAGCCCGTTCTATTGCTAAAGTGGCTATGGCCTCACCTTGGTTGCGGTGTTGGTGCAGCCAAAGTGCAAAAGCATCTTTGATGACATTACTAACAAAGGCTGCTGTTTGACGAGAACTTAATCGTTCTTTAGTTTGTCCTGCAAATTGCGGCTCTTTCATTTTTACCGATAAGACGTATTGGCAGGGTTCCCACAGATCATCTGCGGTCAGTTTCACACCGCGTGGCAAGAGGTTTCTTAGTTCACAAAACTCGGCCATGGCATCAAACAAACCCGCGCGCAAGCCATTAACATGGGTTCCGCCCTGGACGGTCGGAATTAAATTCACATAACTTTCATTCAAGGTGCTGTTGGCCGTTTCTGACCAAACCAAAGCCCAGTCAATCATTGCTTCATCGTTTTTAAATTCACCAGCGAAGGGCTCTTCAGGCAAATAATCAGCAGGCAGAGATTGTTTTAGATAATCGATTAAACCATGCTCATAGCACCAATGAGTTTCTTCATTGGTTGCTTTGTTGACAAAAGTCATAGACAGGCCCGTGCACAAAACTGCTTTGGCTCTTAAGACATGAGTCAGGTGTTTTAATGAGATACGGGTGGTATCGAAATAGTGGGCATTGGGCCAGAAGTGGATTTTGGTACCGGAGTCTCGTTTTTTAGTAACACCAGTTTCATTTAATTCATGTAACTTAGCACCATGAGCAAAAGACATTTGGTAAACAAGCCCATTACGTTTGATGGTGACATCAAGGCGATCTGATAACGCATTGACGACCGATACACCAACGCCATGCAAGCCGCCAGAAAAACTGTAGCTTTTATCAGAAAATTTAGCACCCGCATGCAATCGGGTCATAATCACTTCAACACCACTTAAGCCGAGTTGGGGGTGCATGTCTATAGGCATGCCACGCCCATCGTCTTCTACTGCCACTGAGCCATCTTCATGGAGTGTGACTATGATGTGACTGGCAAAGCCAGCAAGAACTTCATCCACACTGTTGTCTATGACTTCTTGAGCCAAATGGTTGGGCCGTGTGGTGTCGGTATACATACCAGGACGTCGTTGAACGGGCTCAAGACCACTTAAAACTTCAATTGCTTCTGCATTGTAGGTTTCTGACATCAATATTCACTCAAAGATAAAGTACGCTTATTTTAGCATACATCAGATTGCTCCACATAAAAAATGGTGGGGCTATTTTTTGTGTGGGGGCAATCTGATGTATTGTTGCATGCGGTTAACGCGATTCTTAATATTATGCTAATAATCATAGTCTACAATAGGGGCATATCGTTATAATTATGAGGATGTATCAATGCCCAAGTCATTAGCAGCACGCATAAAGGAATCTTTAGATGTCTCGGGTGCATTTGATAATTGTTTTTTTCACACCTACGCCAGTTATCTGCTGGCTAATGAAAAGTCATTGCCAGATGATTTGTTTACGTTTAAGTCATTATTAGGCGATGCGAGTTATGCAGCAAAATTACAAACAAGGTTCCCTAATCAAGAGTCATTGTCATTGTTTGAAGATTTCGCAAGACCACAGGGCCAAGCGCTCGAGCCAGTCGATCCTAATTTTCTTGTAGAAAAAACTTTGGTTTTAGGTTTTTTACTGCGCGAAT
>JBIODT010000115.1:0-7263 GCA_044445305.1 Legionellales bacterium
GATATACCCTTTACTGGATTTATACTGCGCGCATCCTATACCCATCACAGATGGGTATAGGATGCGATCGCAAAACTTTATCGCTTCATGATACACTAAGGACTGTTGACATTTCGCTAGCTTGAGCCAAAATGGGCTGATTTTCGAGCACAGAAAATCAGCTCATTTTGGCCAAGACAGTAGAAAGGTCAACAGACCCTAACTAAAGCTCCAATTTTAAAGGACTAACATGCACGCCCTCTATCCAGCAATTAAACCCTACGCCCAGCATGAATTAGAAGTAAGTGCACTACATGTGCTTTATGTAGAAGAAACAGGAAATCCAGATGGAATACCGGTTATAGTCCTTCATTCAGGCCCTGGAACTGGCGCTGATGCGCACTTAAGACGTTTTTTTGATCCGCAACATTATAGAATTATACTGTTTGATCAACGTGCTTGTGGACGATCAAGCCCCCATCTAGAGCTGAATGAAAACAATACTGATTTTCTTTTAGATGACATAGATGCCATCAGAGATCACTTGCATTTGACTGAATTTGTACTGTTTGGCGGTGGATGGGGCTCGCTCTTGGCCCTGCTCTATGCCCAAAAATACCCGCAACAAATTAAAGCCCTTCTTTTGCATCAAATCTTTTTAGGCAGAAAACAAGACATCGATTGGTTTTACAAACAAGGTGCCAGTTTGGTTTACCCTGATTATTGGCATGAGTTCATCAGTATCGTTCCAGAGAGTCAGCTACAAAATATTCCTCAATATTACAGTGATTGCCTACAAGGAAGTAATGAGCTTGCACGAATGAGTGCTGCAAAAAACTGGGCCCTCTGGCAGGCGCGTTGCAGTAGTTTGCAACCTCACTTGTATGTTATTGATCAATTTAACGACCCGCATTTTGCATTGGCACTCGCGACTATGGAATCCTATTACATCAATCACCATTATTTTATAGAAGAAAACCAAGTAATGGCTCATGTAAATAAAATCCGACACATCCCTACTTACATTGTACATGGTCGTTTTGACTTGGTAACACCGTTGGCAAACGCCAGGGCGCTGCAACAGGCATTACCAGCCTCCAACCTTAGAATCGTACGTGATGCGGGGCATTCAGACCGAGAGTCAGGGATTATTGATGCACTTATCTATGCCAGCAAAGAAATTTCCAAACAAGGTTTGGATGCTGGCTAAAAGTGGTGTACCATAATTTTAACTTTCTTAGAATAGAAATAACATGCGCTTAAATATATTGTTTACAAGTATGCTCGGATGCTTTTTTTTGACAGGCTGCGCTCATAAAGGAACCAATCCTGTTGACCCTTATGAACCTTTTAACCGTAAAGTGCACCGTTTTAATATGGCTGTTGATTCAGTTATATTAAAACCACCTGCAAAATTATATAAAGCGGTGATACCCAGCCCTGTGCGCAGAGGCATCAACAATTTCTACAACAATTTAGACATGATCCCAACTGTTGCTAACGATCTACTGCAGGCAGAAGGGAAATGGGCTATTAAAGACTCTTGGCGTTTCTTTATTAACTCTACCCTAGGTGTTGCTGGTGTGCTTGATGTTGCGAAGGAATTCAGCCTGCCACCTCATTCCAATGATTTAGGGCTTACCCTGGCAAAATGGGGTGATAAAAAATCCCCTTATTTGGTTCTGCCCTTTTTAGGACCAAGCACCATTCGTGATGGTGCCGGGTGGCTGTTTCAATTTGCTCTTTATAGCCCCTATGTCTATATGGACAATGATGTGTTGATTTATTCATTGTTAGGCTTGCGTTACATTGACTTACGCTCGCAGTTTTTAGAATATGATGGCTTAATTGATCAAGCACCCGATCCTTATGTATTTATTAGAGAAGCCTATTTACAGCATAGGAATTACTTAATTGCAGGTTCTGAACCAGACAAGGGTGCTCTTTATGCGCAGGATGCTAAAGCGGATACTGCAGCTGTTGATTATGTCGACGAATAAATTTTTGCAAGCACTCTTAAAAAATCACCGGCGATGTCCAAGCCTGTTTCAGTGCTGATTTCTTGCAAACAGGTTGGGCTGGTCACATTAATTTCGGTTAAATAATCACCGATGACATCAATACCGACAAAATACAAGCCTTTTGCTTTCAATGTCGGTGCTATCTGCTCACAAAGCCACCGGTCTCGTGCACTAATGGCAACCACTTCACCTTTTGCCCCAGCGGCCAAATTACCACGCAACTCACCTTGAGCAGGAATGCGGGCCAAGGCATAGGGTACAGGTTCACCATTGAGTAACAAAATACGCTTGTCCCCTGCTGTCACTATTTCAGGAATATAACATTGTGCCATTATGGCACTGTTCTGATTTTTTGTTAAAACCTCTAAGACCACGGATAAATTGCGGCCACTGGGATCAACATGAAATACCGACGAGCCACCCATGCCGTCTAAGGGTTTAAAAATAACATTTTGGTGCGTTTGCCAAAAGGCTCTAAGTCTTTTAAGGTCTCGCGAAACCAGGGTAGTCGGGCAACACTGTGGAAAATTCAACGTAAACATTTTCTCATTAGCATCACGCAAACTTTGTGGTTTATTTGCGACTAAGACCCCATCTCGCTCCGCCAATTCCAAAGCATAGGTAGTATAAACATACTCCATATCAAAAGGAGGATCTTTACGCATTAAAATGATGTCAAAATCACTTAATTTCTTATTCCCTAAATCTTGAGTTGTTGCCCAATTGTTGGAGTGAACATCACCAATAACAATATCCTGTACTCGTGCATAAGCCTGTCCATCACTACAAAACAAATCCTGTTGCGTAAAATAGACACAATCCCAGCCAAGCTCCCTTGCACGGCGCATCAAAGCGACACTCGTATCCTTAGAAGGTTTCAATTGCTCGAGAGGATCTATCATGCATGCCAGTTTCATCACTCGCCTCCAACTGCTGCAATTTCTCTCGCGGCAGCAAGAGCAGCCAGACGTGCAATAACACCATAGACATAAAAACGGTTAGGGCAATCCACAACTTCCAGCTCATCACAAGGCATGTTACAAGCTTGCGCAAAAGCCAAGGGCTCAAAATGCATTCCAGGCGCATTAAGATTCTCATCAATGCCGCGCCCTTGATGAACTCTATAAAAGCCACCGACTACAAATTGTCCTATCATATACACAACCGGCTCTGCCACAGCACCATCAGGCATGGTTTCAAAGGTATAAACACCCTCCTGGATTAATACCCTATCTACTGTACGACTTCCTTTGCTGGAGGACATTTTAGTGCGTTGCTTTCTATTTAATTGCCGTATTTGCTCGGCATCATGGACCATCATCACACTCATACCATAAGTGCCATTATCGGCTTTGACTACCACAAAAGGTTTGTCGTTTATATCATAACTTCGATATTTATCACGCATTAAAGCTAAAATGCCATCTACTTCCGTGGCAAGCTTGTCCACGCCCTCCTGAGCCATAAAATCAATACCATCAATAGCACTAAAATAAGGATTCACAAACCAGGGATCAATATCAACTAACTGCGCAAATTGACTGGCCACGTCATTATAAAATTGAAAATGACTGGATTTTAACCGCGATGACCAACCTAATTTGGCTGTTGGTCTTATTTTTTGTTGTACATGTTGCAGAATATCCGGAACCCCTGAAGACAAATCATTGTTTAGCATCAAAAAGCAGGGATTAAAATCAGCCAATCCAACCCTATCCCCTTGCCTTAATACGGGTTCTATCAATAAAGATTCGCCATTATCAAGACCTACTTCAATGGGATCTTTCAGTTCAGGATCTAAACTGCCTATACGCACTACAAATCCAGCTTTCATAAAAATCGTACGCAGCACACTGAGACTCTGCAAATAAAACTTATTGCGTGTGTGGTTTTCTGGTAGTAGTAGTATTCGCGTACAGTCAGGAATGTACTCCATCAATACCGATTGCGCCGCCTGAATGCATAAAGGCATGAATTCCGGATTCAAGTTATTAAATCCTGCCGGAAATAAATTCGTATCAACTGGCGCTAATTTAAACCCAGCATGACGTAAGTCGACTGAAGAGGTTAGCGGTGGTGGTGTGTCTTTCCATTGTTGTCGAAACCAAGACTCTATGACTGCGGTATGGTTTAAAATTATTTTTTCCACATGGTGCAAAGGCCCAGTATGAGCAGTGGTCAAGTGTGGCACTGGAACTTCATTTGTTCTCAAAGTAATCCCCTGGCTTAGGCTCGTAACTGAACTGACTTTCTATTTTTGTAGCAAAATAGAAGTGTTTTCAAACATGAACCTTAATTATATGATGTTACCGAGATTAGCAAAAAAAGAGAAGAGCTATAAATGTAATTCGGTCATTACAAGGAGAATGAGCGCATTTTGACACTGATTGCCCGTATTAGGCTACGCTAATACGGGCTATAATTGAGCTTTGAACTCACCTAAGCATTTCAGGGGTGGACGTTTGATAGAGCAGCAGCAAGAGTTTCAGCTGCTACGGCTGGGGATGGTGGGAGTAGTGGGTTTGAAGCCGAAGCAGCGGCAGAAGAGCGACCGATAAGGTAGCTGAAGAACCCACCGGGTTTAACGTCAGATTTCTGCGCTGCTGCTGCTGCTAATTCAGCTTCTGCTAATTTTTTTTCCTGCTCAGCGGCTGCGGCTTTAACTTGCTCAACGACCAATGCATGTAATGTATCAGTAAGGGCTAAAATATCATCTTCTACCACATATCCTTCAATTATTGCCTTTGAAAAAGCCTGTTCAGGTAAATATCCCTTTCCAGCATCGCTTAAGACATAAACGTGGGAGCGAATAAATCCAAGTAAGGCGCTGTACATTTTAATTACATCATCCCGTACAGGCTGATTGTCTTTTCTTATATCTAATATAGTAGTCAATAAGACATAAAAAGTACTTTCAGATGGATCGTTATACGGGTAGATTGCCTTTTTGTAAGACTCTTCAATTTGAGCACGAACATAATATACTGCGGTGTTTAATACACGCGCTCTGGCCTCTGGATTTTTTGGATTGACAGGAGTCGTATTTAGCAGCTCCGTCACTTTTAATAAAAATTCAGCCTGAATTCGCCTTTGAGGAACTAATAACTTAAGTGCGCCTGCTTTGTCTGGATCTTTTTTGTGCGACATTAATAGTCTCTCAACGCTTTTTTTAACGCCAGCGGCTAATGTATCATATGCTACCAACTGAAAACCCATGTTTACTCTCCTTAAACTCCATTAACAGGACGGTGATCATCTGCCACCGAAAATAAGTTTAAACTAATTAATCCTACTCGTCATGCGTTTTCTTTTGACTAACTATTTAATTTTTAACGCGTTGATTTTAATAAAATAAATTTCATTTTCATACTCAATTTTGCAGTTTTTAATAGCATGAACGGGTTGGTACCTTGGCCCAACGAGGCCGTAGCACGGGATCTGAACTGTATATACTGCACCCGCTCACAAACTGCTAAATTGCGTAAATATTAATACTAAAATACATTGAATTTAGCGCAAAATAACGTTACTATTTGCACAAATTTTTTAACGACATTAGAATGAAAAAACAAGCCATTATTATTGGGATCTCCGGTCCCTCCGCCTCAGGTAAAAGTCTACTTGCAAACACCATAGTAAGCGAATTGGGTTCAGAGCAAGTAGTGGTTATCTCAGAAGATGCCTACTATAAAGACAATGGTCATTTACCCTATGCTGAGCGAGAAAAAATAAACTACGATCATCCTGAATCATTTGATCACGCTCTTTTGTGTGAGCATCTGCGTTTATTAAGACTGGGTCATTCAGTCGAGATACCTATTTATTCTCATTCAAAACATCTGCGTCTGCCTGAAACCAGAACAATAGGCCAACACGCAATTATTGTATTAGAAGGCATCCTTTTATTCAGTGACAAAGCATTGCGTGAAATTATGGACATTCGAATCTTTATGTCAACGCCACTTGATGTCTGTTTGACACGCCGCCTTAAAAGAGATGTAGTTGAACGACACAGGACTTTTGAATCAGTAGTTCATCAATATGAAACAACAGTAAGACCTATGTATTTGCAGTTTATTGAGCCTTCAAGCAGGTATGCCGACATCATTGTACCGCGCGGTGGTGAAAACAGAATTGCTATAGAAATGATTCAGGCCAAAATGCGTGAATTACTGGCATCACATACCTAGAACAGCAACCCCAACGTGTAGACATTGGATGGGCTTTCTTCAGGTTTTATTTAAAGCAACACCGGGATTTAAGGCCACTGGATTGCTTCGTCGCTACGCTTCTCGCAATGACGGCCTCTTCAGATCATACTAAAAAAAATATATAGAATCGTGTATTGCACTTCACGTATTGAAGAAACCGTCATTGCGAGAAGTACGGCGACGGTTTCTTCAAATCATACCGAACAAAACATATAGGACCGTGTATTGCGATTCGCGTATTGAAGAAACCGTCATTGCGAGAAGTACGGCGACGGTTTCTTCAAATCATACCGAACAAAACATATAGGACCGTGTATTGCGATTCGCGTATTGAAGAAACCGTCATTGCGAGAAGCGTAGCGACGAAGCAATCCAGTGACTTTTATCTGATTTCATTTAGAGCAACTTATCATAGAGATCTTCCCAGTATGGATTTAACGTCTCAATCAAAGCCAGCTTCTTTTTCCTCGAGCCACCTTTCAGTTGCTTCTCTCGTGAGATGGCGCTGAGCATGTCTTCTATCAACTCATAATAGACAAGATATTTGCAAACATATTTTTTAGTAAATCCAGGAACATCGGCATGTTTGTGTTCATACACCCTTTTAAGCAAATTACTGGTGACACCAGTGTAAATTGCTCCATTGCGCTTATTGGCCATGAGATACACAGCAGGTTGTCGTGTATGCATATTTTCTTTTCCTGAAATTGGACTTATTCCATAAAACGATACATGCATTAGAAGTAACGTACGCAAATCAACTAAAACATAGCATTTCCAAGTATCTTCAGACGAATGGGTAGTTAAAGATTTAACACCGCTGGATTGCTTCGTCGCTACGATTCTCGCTTCTTAACATCATACCGAACAAAATATGAGGTTTAAAGTCACTGGATTGCTTCGTCGCTGCGCTTCTCGCAATGACGGTTTCTTCAGACTGAATAAAATATATCGAACCATATATTGCAATTCACGTATTGAAGAAACCGTCATTGCGAGAAGCGTAGCGACGAAGCAATCCAGTGACTTTTATCTGATTTCATTTAGAGCAA
>JBIODT010000116.1:0-7193 GCA_044445305.1 Legionellales bacterium
ATGCAGCACAGCGTAATCAAGGTTTTAACAATTTAAATGGCGAGTAGAAACCTTGATTACGCTGCGCTGCATCAAGGCTACGCGCTGCTTTATTTAATAATTAGAAAACAAATATGGCCCCCCAAAAAAAAGAAAATAAAGCAAACGAACAAGTTCGTCGTGCAATTACAGGCGCATCGGGCGATATTGGTAATGATGCTGAAATAGCCAATTCAGCCAAAATTAACGCTACAATATTATATGGTCAGTATGGTATTTTTGGAAAAATGGGTGTATCGCTAGACATGTTTGTTGCCAGAAATATTACAGGCTGCCCCTTTACAAAACCTGCAGAAAAAATGCTGCAAGCTGATATACTCACAGGGCCATAAGCAATAGATACATGTTGGGCCAGAGCCTAACATGTACCCGTGTCTAAGGATCCCGTCCGGAATAACTTCCAATTCATTATCTGTGCTCCCCAAGCCATCTGCGCGCGGTATAGTTTCCTGAATTGTGCTATAATTAACTAATACAACGTTTCGGGGAGAATCATCATGGCTACCTTTTTTTTAGCGACCATAATCGGTTGGTATCTGGTAATAATGAGCACACTGTTACTGGTGAGGGCTGACTGTTTAAAATCCGCGATATCTGATATTTTGGCGCAGCGTGGCTTGTTTTTCGTTCTAGCCATGATTACCCTGATTTTCGGATTAATTATGGTTACAAGTCATAATATCTGGGTAATGGGTTGGCCTGTTGTGATTACAATACTCAGCTGGCTGGTATTGATCAGTGGTTTAATCCGATTATTCTGCGCTGAATCAATTCATAAAATGGCTCATTCCTTTGTAGATCATCCAAGTAGAATAAGGATTTTAGCTGCCGTATTGCTGATTCTCGGCTTGTTTTTATTATTTCATGTCTATTATCCGATCTATTACTAGATAGCTCACCTTTTAACTAGGGCCTGTCGTCAATTCTACTATAATGGTGCTAACTCATTCTAGCGAATTGACGACAGGTCCTAGTGTTTTTGAAATTGTTTGTGGTAAAGTTACCATTACGATGATTGTTAAATTGACGCCCTTAAATATGGATAAATTTATAAAAGAATGTTCGTGGCATAATTTAATAGCATTTTTTTTAGCCGCCTCTCTTTTTACTCTGCCGCTGAGTTCGACCGCTAAAAGTATTTGTGTTGCATTGGCATTAGGCAGCATTGTTTTATCCCCTGGGTATCTGCATACCCTCTGTGCTGTTTTAAAAAAAACATGGTGTCAAGCAACCCTAATTCTTTTTTTCATAGCACTTATAGCCTGTTGCTGGAGCCCAGCGACCGCGTCAGAAAAATATTTTGTCTTTGAAAAATACAGCAAACTGATTTACCTGCCCACTTTTGTGATTGGCTTCCAAGACTGTCGAATACGTCGCCTGGGCTTACATGCCTTTTTATTAGCAATGACAATCACTGCTTTGTTATCCATTTTAAAATTCCATAATCTTTTAAATTTTGAGATCATTAATTCCGATCACGTGTTTCGCAATCACATCATGACCAGTTTTATGATGGCATTTTCAGCTTATTTGGCCGGATTATTTTTTTATAGGCAACGTGGTATTGCAAAGATTGTTTATGCTTCACTTTATCTGCTGTTCAGCTACCAAGTGTTGTTTGTTAACTTTGGACGCACTGGCTATGCTATCTATTTAATACTAATCAACTTGTTGTTGATTCAATTACTGCCCAAACGTCAAGCCATTGCAGGCCTTATTGCTGTGGCGGTGTTATTTTCATGTTGTTACCATCTCAGTAGCCCCATGCAAGTTGGAATACAAAATGTTATTGGGGACTGGCAACACTACAAAGAGGACAAAAACACCTCGGTTGGTTATCGCTTTCAATTTCATGACTTTGCTGAAAAATTATTTAAAAACCATGTCATCCTTGGCAATGGCACCGGCAGTTATACTTATTTGTACCGTGTTGATAAACCCATACCAGAAAGAGACAGGGAAGTACTTGAACCCCATAGCCAATATTGGCTGGTCTTGGCGGAATTCGGTATTTTAGGTCTGACGGGTTTGTTGTTCTTTTTTGGCAGCCTATGGGTGGCGGCTACTCGATTAAATGACATGAAGCCTATTGCAATAGCCATATTATTGTCTTTTTGCATTGGTAGTTTTTCAGATTCACTGATATTTTACTCAGGCTCAGGCTATTTATTTATATTATTGATGGCCCTATGCCTTGGTGAAGAACTTGGCTTAGGCTCGCGTCCACAACAACTGAAGATGACTTTATGAATACTGATTCTGCAGATACCGCAATTACGGATGGGCGGCTGAGGCGCGCACAAATGAAGATGCTTGCCATGCTGGAAGTGGTGGATGCGATTTGCTTAAAACATGGATTGGATTATTGGCTTGATGCCGGTACGCTTTTAGGTGCCATTCGACATCAAGGATTTATACCGTGGGATGATGACATCGATATTGCCATGCCTCGGGCGAGCTACGACGCTTTTCTTCGTATAGCACCCTCAGAAATACCAGAACACATGTGGCTACAAACAGCGCAAACTGATCCGGGTTTTTACAATGTCGCCACCCCATTAAAAATACGAGATCTTGGCAGTCGCTATATAGAAAAACATGAACAAGTAAATGAGGCCTACGTACAAGGTATCTTCATTGATGTTTTTGTGTATGACAGTATGCCCGTTAAGCCCAAACTGCGTAAACGTTACAAATATACGGCTAAAAAAATCTCTCGCATCTTAAATACCCAATACGGCACTGTATCATCAGGACACAATGCTGGTATTTATAAACTTCTGGGTCGTTTTTTACCTAAGACCATACTGGAAAAATTTTTATACACCATTATTGATAAAGCCAATACCAGCAATAGTCCTTATTTAGGTCGAGGTTATCAGTGTGTTGGTACTAATCTTTTAACCCATGAGGACATTTACCCTTTAAAACGCACTTGTTTTGAAACAGGTCAGTTCAATATTTGTAATCGACCAGAAGCCATTTTAAACCAACAATACGAAGATTTCATGTCTCTTCCTCCAGAGGAGCAGCGCATTCTGAGACATTGTAAGGAACTAATTCCTGATTTATGATTTTATTCAATAAGCCTTATGGCGTGGTTTCCCAATTTTCCGGGGAAGAGACGGAACAAACACTTGCTTCCTTTATCAAATTACCAGGATATTATGCTGCGGGTCGTTTAGATAAAAACAGTGAGGGGCTGTTATTACTCACTAACGATGGCAAGCTACAGCATCAATTAAGTCATCCTAAATTTAATAAACGCAAATATTACTGGGTGCAGATTGAGGGAATACCGTCAAATAACGATCTACTGCCATTAAAAAAAGGCTTGGTTACCAAGCAGTGTTCCTTTTTACCCGCTGAAGTAACTGTTATTCATGAACCGGCCCTTTGGCCAAGGGATCCCCCAATCCGTGAACGAAAAAACATTCCTACCAGCTGGATAGAAATTATTTTAACAGAAGGCAAGAACCATCAAGTTCGAAAAATGACCGCAGCAGTCGGTTTTCCTACCTTAAGACTAATAAGACATAAAATAGGTAAATGGGAGCTGGGCACGCTACAACCTGGTGAGTGGACTATGGATAAAGATCCTTAAGAGCCTAAGCAAACAAAGTATCATCGCCTAATAATCGAATCCACGGCCAAAAAAACATGCCTACCAGTGCACTGCCCAAGGGGTAAAATAAACTGTAATTAAACCCTAGTAATGCATCAATCAATGAAATAACCGCCTGATATAAAAGACAGAAAAAACCTATCAGGAAAATTTGTTGCATCATGGGGAAAAATTGAAAGCGCCTTGAATTGGTGGAGGCCAACCACGTAACCAATAACAGAGCAAAGGCATGCTCACCGATAATAGTAGCAAGCAGTACATCCAAGAGCAAACCAACAACCAACAACGCCAGCAATTTGAATTGATTTGGTAAAAAGTATTCTATGTACAAGACCAATAATAAAATCCAAGGTGGACGCAAAGCAGACATGAATTCAGGTACAGGCAGGATAGACAAACTGAGTGCCACGATAAAACCCAAGCACAATCTCAAGCTAATACGATTCAACTCCAATTCTCCACCACATTCAAACGCGCATGAATCTGAGCAGACAAGTGCTCTTGATCTTTAGCCGGCCAAATCAACAGTACCAGCCTGTTTCGATTTAAAAGTGCAACAGGACTAACCAGTACATTAACAAAATCCTCACCAGGAATACTGCTAACAGCCTCAACCCGTCCCACAGGATAACCTTCAGGATAGAGTCTGCCTAGGCCGGAGGTTACCAAAACATCTCCCGGATGAATAGAGGCGGTTTTGGGTAGGTTAATCAAAGACAAGCTCTCTATACTGTTAGTTCCTACCAGTATTGCACGCTCACCCGTACGGTTGTTTCTAACCGGTACAGCACTCTTTGAATCAGATATTAATAAAACGGTGCTGGTTATAGGCCCAACATCGATGACTTGACCCATGACGCCTTTAGCATCAAGAACGGGTTGTCCCGCGTAAACACCATCCTGCGTTCCTTTATTCAAAACAACAAGTTGGCGTGCACTAGTGGTATCAACAGCAAGAATTTGCGCAGCCATCGCACGCATGTCTACTTTATAGGAAGTTAATAACAACTCTTTTAGTTGTGCATTTTCTTTCTGAATGATTAAGGTTTTTTGTAATTCTGCTTCCAACAAGGTTTGTTGGTATTTTAAGCGCATGTTGTCATCAATTAATGCTTTTTTAGCGCTAACCAGTGACTGCAACCAGCCGATAACACGTACTGGATAATCGACAGCATATTGCAAGGGAGAAACAACCAGTGAAAAACCTTTTCTGACATTATCAAGATAACGGTAATGGTAATCTGAAAACATCAAAAAAAGTGTAAAGAATAAGGCAAGCACAAATTCTATCGAATTGTGCCCACTCTTTATAAACAACCTGCTTTTGCTATTATTCTGTTGAGAGGAAATCACCACCACGTAAGTCCATGGTTTCTAAAGCTTTACCACCACCACGAGCAACACAGGTCAATGGATCTTCAGCAATTAATACAGGTAATCCTGTCTCTTCCATCAGTAAGGTATCAATGTTTTTTAACAAAGCACCACCTCCGGTCAAGACCATACCACGTTCAGCAATATCTGCTGCCAATTCAGGTGGGGCCAACTCTAATGCCGCACGAACAGCACCGACAATACCTGATAAAGGCTCTTGTAATGCTTCTAAAATTTCAGCACTGGTTAAAGTGAAGCTACGCGGCACACCTTCAGCAAGATTTCGTCCACGCACTTCAATTTCATACAGATCACGACTGGGATAAGCCGAGCCAATTTCATGTTTGATGCGCTCGGCCGTAGTTTCACCAATCAGCGTACCGTAATTACGACGAACATAAGACACGATAGCATCATCAAATTTATCACCACCAATACGCACTGATTGGTGATAGACAATACCACTTAAAGAAATGATGGCAACTTCCGTAGTACCGCCGCCAATATCAACAACCATAGAGCCACTGGCCTCTTCAACGGGCATCCCGGATCCTAAAGCAGCAGCCATCGGCTCCTCAATCAAAAATACTTCTCGAGCACCTGCTCCCATGGCTGATTCGCGAATGGCACGACGCTCAACTTGCGTAGATCCACATGGAACGCAAACTAAAACGCGGGGACTGGGTCGTAAAAATCTATTTTCATGCACTTTATGTATGAAGTGTTGCAGCATCTTTTCCGTAACAAAAAAGTCAGCGATGACGCCATCCTTCATTGGTCGGATTGCATTAATATTTCCAGGAGTTCGCCCCAACATACGCTTGGCTTCAATACCAACAGCAGCAACGCGTTTCTGGCCTGCTTCATTTCTTAAAGCAACAACGGAAGGCTCATTAAGAACAATCCCTTTGTCTCTCACATAAATCAATGTATTGGCTGTTCCTAAATCAATGGATAGATCATTAGAAAAAATGCCTCGTAACTTTCTGAACATAATCTACAAACCCTATTTTCTTTCTTTGCACTACTTTATCCTATATTTGAATAAAAATCGACAATTTTATAAGTATCTTTTGTAACCATACAGATTCCTATATAGAAAATGGCGGGATTGTTTTTTATATTTAAAAAAAGTTGATCGACACGACTGTAACTCGGTTTGTCCTTATGGCTATGGATGCATTGCCTACGAAATACATCAGCCGTATGTATGATGAGATGTATCTATTGTAACCGAACACATTCGCGCAGAATAAGAGCGCGAAAATTCTTACTGATGCGTGACCAATCAAGCACATCAATTTTAATTGGTAATTCAGAATTACTAAAAGCGTCCATTACATTCCCCAAAGGTTGAAAACCCCCGTATTATTGACAGCATAATACGGGAACCATTCCTCAATACGTCCCTAATTCACCACAAAAACATCTTTCAGCTTCTCTCGATTGGTCTCCATAAAGCGCTGTCCAAAGCCTTTAACTTCAGCCAACTCTTCTAAAGACTTGAAACCCTTATGGCTCTCTCTATAAGCTATAATTGCTTCAGCGCGTTTTTTTCCTATACCTTTAAACGATCCAGTGAGCGTGGATAAATTGGCTTTATTGATGTCAATTTTATTTTGTACAGGGGCAGTTTTATTAACAGCGACGTGCTTGTTAGGGCTACCATCGGCTTGAACAGGAAGGGTTACAACAAATAACGACGACAACAACACAGCAAGGTACCGTGCTTTCATAATTTTCTCCTAATTGTTGGACTAAAATGGCTCGTTCCAGAGCCGCAAGTTAGTATTCCAGAATTTATTAGGAGTGTCGAGCTTTTTTATTATGTTGCAAAAGATCCCGTCTTAAAGTTCTCTCTTAAAGTGCCCATTGGAAGATGGATCCCAGATATTAAGCGCTTTCAATTAGCCTTAAGTTTTAGTTGATTTCAATCTCAATTTTGATTTTGATTTTGATTTTGATTTTGCACCTAGTTTGAATCCGTTCGTGGTGAGTCGCCTATATATTGCATATAAAATATAGCCGAAAGAACAGCTTTTTGTCTATTTTATATGCAATATCTTCGTGCGGGACAAAAACACATGTGCTATGACTTGGACTCAATGAATGTGGAAATTCGTCTTTACGATCAGGCAATCAGGCTTGAATAAAG
>JBIODT010000117.1:0-7136 GCA_044445305.1 Legionellales bacterium
GATTGCTTTGTAGCCTCGCAATGACGAGCCCTATTGGTTCATGGAAACCTTGATTACGCTGCGCTGCATCAAGGCTACGCGCTACGGGCTTCAAAGGTAGCTGATTAACACCGTGTTGTTTTTAAGCGCTGTTGGCTGAGATTAGTTGCATGGACAGGCTCTTTGACATTGCTCTGCGTTGGCCCACACGACAGGCTTGGCGGGTATTACATTATCTGGACCAGGAGCGTATTGATCGTTAATATAGCAACTGGACAAGCTGAGCACTAAAGGAATAATTGTCACGCGACCCCATTTAAGTGGATTAAAATTTATCATGATGAGCTTCCTGCTTAAGTTAATAAAAATAGTCAATAGTGGGATTCTACGCCTATTTTTAGTAAGATAAAGCTGCTTCAAACCAAAAATAAAATAAACCGGATAAATCTAAATTGGCAGAAAAATATAAAACAGTTCCTTTGGAAAAAAGTAACTTGCACCCTCGTAACCGACACCGCTCCCGTTATGACTTCGCACCGCTCATCCTATGCTGTCCTGAGCTGGAAGTATTTGTGTCGCTTAATAAGTATCATCTTGAATCAATAGATTTTAGTAATCCAGAGGCTGTGAAAACGCTGAACAAAGCCTTGTTAAAACAATTTTATGGTATTGCCAATTGGGACCTTCCGGCAAATTACCTCTGCCCGCCAATTCCTGGTAGGGCTGACTACATTCATTATATGGCCGATCTATTAAGCGCCTGCAATAATGGGGTTCTACCACGAGGAAAATCAATTCGCATACTTGATATTGGCATAGGTGCCAATTGTATTTATCCAATTATTGGAAATAACGAATATGGTTGGTATTTTGTTGGTTCAGATATTGATCCCGTTGCTATTAAATCTGCAAACCAGATCATAGCCGCAAATGACTCTTTAAATGAAGCCATTGAATGCCGATTGCAAACTTCTTCTACGGATGTTTTTAGGAACATTATCAAGCCAGGCGACGTGTTTGATATGTCAATTTGTAATCCGCCTTTTCATGCATCTTTAGCGGAAGCCAAAGCTGGTACAGAACGAAAATGGAAGAATTTAGGTCTTAAAAAAACCAGTAAAACCACGTTGAATTTTGGCGGACAAAACAGCGAACTCTGGTGCGAAGGGGGAGAGGAAGCAATGGTACAAGAAATGATACAACAAAGTGCTTTGTTTCCAACACAATGTTTCTGGTACTCTACGCTCATCTCGAAGAAATCCAATCTTCCTGGTGTATACAGAGCACTGACTAAAGCAAAAGCCATGGACATAAAAACCATTGATATGGCACAAGGTCAGAAGGTTAGCCGTATTGTTACCTGGACTTTTTTAAATGAGTCGCAACAAAAAGCCTGGCGAATAAAACGTTGGCAGTTTTGAGACTAGTCATCATGTCGATCCAGGGTGAGTAATTAATGGCCAATCCCTGGCCTGTACAAAATTCAGAGCTCATGCCACGGTCAAGGCAGCAATCTACGCGGGTTCGATAGGCATGAAGAGGACATCACATCATGATGCATCCTGGTAACGAACTTTCTTTTTTGGGGGGGTGCTTGCCCTTCGTTGCTTTAATCGCATAAAAACCTGATTGTGATGCTACTGCACTACAAAATGCAGACTCTTGCTGGCTTGGTGTTGGGGTTGTTGTTGCTAACCGGATAAGTGACTCAGGACTGACAAGGGCTTCAGTACGGGCCAGTTGCTCGTCGGGAGTAGTGGTCTTTTCAGTCTCTGGACTACCATGAGCCTGCTCTGCTACAACCTCAGATTCTGTATAGGCCAAGGAAATCTGGGCTGATTCCAACTGCACTTCGATGAGGATGCATGGTTTCTTAGGGATACAGCGGGCCAAATCATCGATGCGCAACAATTGTTGTATTTCCTCTGCATTGAAGAGTCTTTCTAGAAAAGCCCAGCGTTGTTGTTCTGGAAGAAATGTAATCAATTTTTCTAAATAATACTGCTTGCTTCTGTTAGTGCCTACATCAGCAAAATGTTCCTGATACAGTTTGATTAAATCCTCATTTTGCTGAGGACAAAAAAATTCCAACCTATTCTCCACTGCAAGTTGCAACTTTTCGAATACATTAAAGGGATAAATAGTCTGATGGTACAGCAGTGCCTTGATGAGCATTTCATGATGCTGAACAAGAATGGGACGAATTTCAGCCACAGTACAGCAGTTTTCTAACAGTTCCAGCATCCATTTGGGTTCGTTCATCTCTAACAGGCGTGTTAATAGCGCAACACCTATAACCTTGAAAAAAATCTGAGACTGCTGCTCTTCATTAAATCTATTGACATAATGACGGGCCATAAGGGAAATGTCCATGGCACTTGGGGTGGCAGCAAAATAGCTTTGCAGCACTTCTTTGTTTAAATGATGTATTAATAGTTGCGTGAATTCTTCTTTATCTGAAAATATCAGCTCTAATCGATATAAGTTCTGTTTTTTAAATAACTCAGGCAGTAAACTGACTATCCAGTCCATACCCACATACTCTTTGACCAAATTTGTAAATTCTTGGGGTTCTTGATAGATTTTTAAGTGATCTTGAGAAATACCAAAGCCTATATCCTTCTTTAGATTATCGATAATCCACGCTTTAGAGTGCTGGGTTTTAATAAACGCCACCGTCTGACTTTTGGGGATCCGCAAACACTCCAGCCAAGCTCTAAGCATATAAAAGTCTTTAACCTCATCTGATTGAACGATGCGACTGAATTGCTCAGGTTGTCGCAAATGCTGAATCAATTCCCTTACTTGCATGGGAGTTAAGCACAGTGCCAAAATTCTAAAATAATCCGTGGTTTTTACAAAAGAACCGACCCAGTCTAACAATTCAAAAAATACGCTGTTGTTTGTTTTATTTAACAACCAACCCAACTCAGAAGCTGAGCTGGGTGCTACAGCCGCCAGTTCTTTTTTTAAATACAAACGCAGTGCCTGAAGGGAGGGCGCAGAAGCTATTTTCTGTTGTAGCAAAGTCAAAGCAGGCGCATTGGATTGATGTTCTTTTAAAAGCGCTCTTTTATGCATTCTTTGAGAAGTGTAAGCAAGGTAAGCGTTGTGTTTTGCTGTTTGCATGCCTTGGCGCTGTTCTTTTTCTAACTGATACTGCTGTAACCATTTTTCTTTAAACTCGGGTAGATTTTTTAGAAGCAACCTGGCCTGAGCCTCTACGGTCTCATTCTTGGTGAGCTGTGCTGTCTGAATGGTTTTTTCGAGCTGGATTTTTATTGAAGGAATGCGCTGTTGTTTGCCATACCGCATGATGAAACTGTAATCGTCATTCTGGAGCATGGTCACAAACAATTCATTGTAAGCATTCGATTGTGAATAACGCAGGACCTGAGGCGATGGTAAGAAAAAATACTGAGGATTACTACGATTAAAAGCACTGTAATAAGGGATGCAAAGTGTCCAATTGTTAATTTGGTCCGAGTTGTTTTTTAACAGGTTTTTTAGATAGGCCAAACTCAAGCTACCGCACTCTGACGTTCCTGCTTGTGGATAACTGAACAGGCCACAGAAATCATACATGTTAGTTGAATAATCCACCGCAAATTCAGATGGCTTCAATTGTACTGCATCGCCGTTCCAATAAACGGGTTTGATGATTCGGTCTTTGCCTATGATACAACACTCAAAATGACCGTGCCCTTTAGTACGACCTCCTGTGAAAAGATAACCTACATATTGATGTTCATCCAGGGTTTGTTGAATACTTAAGATTTCACGTAGGGTATTTATATCATTAGTGTGACGCTTGCTTGAATGGTCTTGGGGAAACTGTTGCAATGGAACAGCAGCACACTGTTGTTCTATATAAATGGTGATGCCTTTTGTACGGAAATGATCAACCAGTAGCACCAGATCTTCAACAGACAGCGGATAGGAATTCAATTCGTTTTTTTCTACAAAATCTTGTTTTTTGTTGCCTACAAGTTGATTTATCAAGGTACTGATTTGTTGTTTGTAGTCATCCTCTTTTATAAGTAAAGAGTTTAACACCCTTAAGTCTTGCAACAATTCAAAGGACTCAGCATTAGTCAAGGTAGGAAGTTCCTGTGCCAGTATTTGTTGCATGGCAGGCAAGCGTTGTTCTATTTCGTTTAGAAAGTGCTTGGGATCTAACAGTGGTTTGCAGGTATAAGGCATGATATTGACTCAAAAATGATTTGGTTAGTCTATAGAGAACTTATTTTAACCAATTTGACAGTCATGAACCACCCTACTGGGTAAGGTAGCAGAACGTTGTTGATAACTTAAAACGAGGTAATATTAGGGTCTGTTGACAATTCACCTGCCGCGCGGAACGTAGGCGCGGGGAAGGTGAGTTGTCAACAGACCCTAATAAAATAGGATACAGCCCAGTTCATAACACCAGGTTGCTGTTTATCAGATACGCGGTGCTGTAGGAATTTCAATAACTACCTGTGCTGTCGTTACTTCTTTTGCTGTAGTTGCTTCTTGCGCACTTTGTACGGCCCGACAAGCCAGCAGAGGGAGACAGCAGCATAGTAAAGAAATGGTCGTAGGGATGGCTGTAACGGCACCACCAACAGCAAAAGCAGCTGCAGTTTGGCTTGCACCCATGGTGGCTTGGTCATCATTAGCATACAGTATTCCATAGCCAATCAAGCCTGACGCGACGGCGTGGATTGTGTAAGCGGTTATACCTTTCATGCAATCGGACTTTGAGTTTTGTTCTTCTTGATTACTAGGGTTGGATAACATGTTTTGACAAAAGCCTAAAACGCCCTCGGCTGCTCCTAGAATAGCGCCGCCGACAGCACCCATTTTAACGGCTTCTGATAGATCATAATCGGAGTACTTGATGTCTAAAATAGAGGCGCCTACGGCACCTGACGCAGTCATTAAAGCTGAAGATAAAGCGCCACTTACGATGGTGGCCCCCGCAGCAGCAGCAGTTGCAAAAAAACAGGATGAAGATTTCATATGGTTTTCCTTTATAGTTAAAATATTCGCTAAGGTAACTTGCCATAAGAACCATGTCAAATGTGGCAAATGTTATAAAATATCTCATTTTGAGATATACTTGAGTTTAATAGCTTATAAGATAATTTGTTGTAGTATTTTTTCACTGGTGATCAGCTGAATTAGCTCATATCGGTTGTTAACGGAAAATTTATTTCTAATGTTGGTCAAATAAGACTCGACGGTTGTTTGTTTAATCCCCAGTGTTTGCGATATTTGTCCTGCATGTGAGCCTTTGAGCAATTGAATTAACGTTCTAATTTCCATTTTGGAGAGGCTTAGTTGTCTATTATAAAGCCAAATAGAGTAACTGCGTTTTACCAGAAAATACGTTAAATCATCGTCTGTCATACTAAAAATCGTATTAAAATCAAGTTGATTGAATGGCAATAACGTTTCAAGATGCGATGATAATTCTGTTATTTTGGAATCAACGGAATTGCTATAAGGCAATATAATTCTATTTTTTGGCTGCGCTGCTTGCTCAATGATTGCTTGGGCTTGATTTTTATAATCAGAAATAAAACGTTGTAACCGAACAATATCGTTAATCACTCTGTATAAAAAGTTACTTTCGTTTAAATCATAAGCAAAAGAATAAACATGTTGGCAATTGTCTTCCTTCTCAACAAAATGAATGCCATAGGTATACTTGAATTGTTTCGTAATGACAGAATGTATCTGTGAAAAACCCTCATAAGGGATTAAATTATGGGTTAAATAAATCCCTACTGGAAGGACGCGGCCTTCATCTGTGGTACAAACTGCCGGGAAAGCATGTTGATAATAAAAACGTAAATTTTCTTCTTGGTTGGTTAATATAGAGATTTCGCCTTTCCCAAAAGTAATATCATGGGAAAACCAACAAATACCATATTTTCTCAATGGTTGACATATTTTTTCTATATCAACGGTCATGCGGATTAAACGTGGTAATAAATTCGGCATATTAAGCTCTTTCAACCTGTATTGACTTTATTTTACACTAAATTGTCGAAAATGCGAACAGATAATGCTCTATTTCACCAAAGTCGCCTAATCTACAAAATTTTTAATCTAACAACCACCCGCCTAAGTAGGGTGGTTTGTTTGTATATGCGTCGGTTATCACAAGTAATTGCCTAAACACAGGCGTCTTCGATGGTGTTCAGCCTGGAGGATGAATAATGACGCCGCATATCTCTTCAGAAAGATTAACACCAGGTATAATAATTTAAAGCTTCGAGAAAACATCAGTCATTTTTTGTAACCCATTCATTTTACCCCTGTCTCTAATATTTATGGTTGGGCGGTGGCAGATGCACTAGATGCGGCACTCAGCGTACTGTCTGGTAAGGGTACAGGGAGAGTCAATAACATTAATCTGCCAAGATTGAGCCCCAAAAACATTAGGCTTGATTTGCCAGCCAATCCTCATAAGTTATAGCAAAACGAAAATGGTCACACCAAATACCGTTGCACTTTAGGTATCGTTGTGAAAAGCCTTCTCTGATAAACCCATTGTTTTGTACTAAGCGGATAGATGCTGTATTAGTAGGTTGAATATTGGCTTCAATACGATGAAGTTTTAACTTTAAGAAAATATCTTTCAGAACGAGTTTCAATGCCTGACTCATTGCGCCCTGCCCTGCAAAATCAACGGATGCATAGAGCCCCAGATAAGCACTTTGAAAAACGCCACGAACAATATCACTGATATTGAAAACACCAATAATACATTCAACATCATCCAGAGCTAAAAAGCATTTTTGATTATCTTGCTTCGATTTCTGAAGATAAGCTTGAAATTCTGCTGGTGTTTGTGGGGCAATGACAAAGGGTGCATGAAATGATTTGCTCTTTTGCATAACATGCAAAAAATGAGACTCATCCTCGGTGCGTAATTCGCGAATATACATATTGATCATCCTTTCTACGCATATAGCTGAATGCGTTATTTTATCATATCGACAGACATTTGGTCATGCCAGATAAATTTTGGCAGGGCAAACGCATCTAAATTAACCCCTTTATAAGGGATCGTCATTAAGTGCTGCCATATGTCTCTTATGTTTAACGCTCGCATCATTCTCCAATCAATACCAATAACAGCTTTACATAACACACTACAATTA
>JBIODT010000118.1:0-7134 GCA_044445305.1 Legionellales bacterium
ACCCTTCTCCCGCTAGCGGGAGAAGGTGCCCGACAGGGCGGATGAGGGTGGATCAAATGACATGGATGCTACTTAAGAAGATGATAAAACCGGTTAATGCTACCTTTGCAAAAACACGTTTAATCAATTTGATTTAGTTAAACCTATGAGTACTTTCAATGAGTAACATGATCCACCCTCATCCGCCCTGTCGGGCACCTTCTCCCGCTAGCGGGAGAAGGGTCTCCGTCACTAGAATCATTAACAACCGTCCAGCGCTCAAACCTGAACGCAATCTGAGCATCACCAGACAGAATCAGTGAAACGTTGTATAGGGGCCAAAAGCCAATTGTCAACAGACTCTAATTTTTTCTAGATTTAATCGCAATGTTTAAAATAACAGAATTTAGGACGTAGGAATAGTGGAATTTTTTGTGCAGATATTGGGGATAAAAATAGGAGTATACGTTGATTGATTATTGATCGTAACTGCATGGCGACCATCCAGATTGTCTGTACAAAACAGAAGTAACATTTTTTGTACAGACAATCTGGATGGTCGCCATGCAGTTGCAGTCTAAAGTCTACATTATCGGTTTAACTGGAGTAGGGGCAGTATCAATAATTGGTTCAGGGTTATTCCTCAGTTGCTCAAACTCTTTTTTCATTGTCGGTTGAACAGGAGTCGGATCCGCATCAATTGGTTTAGGGTTGTCTCTCAGTTGCTCAAACTCTTTTTTCATTGCCTGAACTTTCGCTGGATCACTTTTTAATTTTAGACCTTCATCTAAACGCGCAATGATGTCTTCAGATCTTCTTGTAATAACATCATATTCACCAGCATGCTCTTTAAACAGGCCTCTTTCAATGCTGTTCTCATCCTTCTCTTTCTCTTTAGTATTTTTTTTATCATTTCTATAGGTTACTCCATTGACTTCAATAATAATTTTATCCGGAGCAAACCCTGCGTTAATGCAGGCCTCATAGGCTGTTCTGGCACGTTCAGCGGCAACATCAGCATCTGCGAAATTAAGTTTAAATTTGATAACCGGACTGCCGGTCGCTTTAACCAGTTGCGCCATCATCGTAAAGTCTGACAGTACATTTTCCTTGGGGGATCCGTAGTATAAAGGACTAATTAGTCTGCTTGTTAATTTTAAACTAAATGAACCGTCTGTCTCTTGAGTTATTTCACCACCAGTAATGGTTTTTATTTTTTTAAGGGCTTTAAGAGAAACGCCTGCAACTGCAACGTCACCTGCTTTAAGCTTCTGTGCCGTACTAGCCGGGTTTGCCTCAGCCGAAAGTTTATTAATTTGGTCCAACATTCCAGAATCGTTCTTAGCCAACATTGCAAGTGTCTGTATTCGCATCAGCTCAAAAGAGACCGCTTTACGCAGTATGTCTAATGATTCATTGGTCGATTTATTAAAGTCCTCTAGTTGTTTTGTCTGTGACTTGTCAAAATCCTCCATCATGTTTTTTTTCAGTTGCTCGGTATCAACGCCTGGACCAATATTTAAGGTTTTTCTTAGCTTTTCTGCAAAGTCGTTGTTTTTAAAAAACAGCGTGTCTAATCGGTCTTTCTCACTTTTTTGTTGTTCCGTTATTGCCTTTAGTGCATCATGTACTAAAACATCGCAGGTCTCAATCAGATCTTCAGCAGTATATTCGGTAGGTACTTTTAGTATCATGTCCTTAAATTGAGCAATTGCCCCTGTGTAGTCTTGTTGGGCTTTTTTAAAGGGTTCATCGACTTGCAACGCCAATGCAATCGCATCCCGTACCGCTTTTGCATCCTCTGAATCTGCATTTAGCTTATCAGATACTGGGGTTGTACCATCAAGTCCTTTTGTGTTTGAAAACACAGCAGAATCTGTTGTTCTTGATTGAACATGCTTGTTAAATGCTTCGGAGTTAAAATTAAGGTCCTCACCGTCAGGATCTTTTTTCTTCAGGTCAATTTCGCCGCGGTATTTTTCTAGAAGTTGCATCTGATCTACAGCTGAAACTGCCTCGAGATGTTTGTTTAAGTTAAGTTTTGCTTTAAGTTTATCATGCCATTTATTACTCATAACATACACCTTGTAAGAATTAACTTAGTTACAGTATAACATATTATTATTAAGTGAAAATGAAGTTATTTCGGACACACGACCCTTTGTACCGGAAGACCCTGGGGAGGCTTACCAAGCAGGAATTGCAGCATCGCCAAATAAAAGCTGCGCTTTTTCTTTAACTTGCTCTGAGTTGAGTGCTTTAACAAATAATTCTAATTGGGCTTTTTTGGCAGTATCTGTTCTTATTACGATAATATTAACGTAGTCGGAGTCTCTTCCTTCTTTGAAAAGGGCATCGTGGGATGGGCTTAATCCGGCAGGTAAAGCGAAAGTAGTGTTGATTAGAGCGACATCTACGTCAGGCAAAACTCTTGGTAATTGTGCTGCATCAAGCTCTTTAAACACCAAGTGTTTGGGATTGGCATCAATGTCCTGTAGGCCACCCATGGAAGTGTTTTTTAAGGTGATTAAACCGGCTTTTTGTAACAGCAGCAGGGCGCGCATTTCATTGCTGGGATCATTGGGTAAGGCAACAATGGCCTGGTCTGGCAATTGGTCTAAGCTGTGAATTTTTTTGGAATAAATGCCCATAGGATAAACAAAGGTTCTGCCTATCTCTTGTAGTTTATAACCATGGGCTTTGATGGCTGCTTTTAAGTAGGCCAGATGTTGGTACACATTGGCATCTAAACTGCCCTCATCCAGAGCTTGGTTTGGTAAATTATAGTCATTAAATTCCACTATTTTAACAGTTAAACCATATTGTTTTTCAGCTATTTGTTTCGCTGTTTCAATGAGTTGCGTTTCAGGACCAGCAATGGTGCCTATGATTAAGGTATTGGGTGATGGTTTAGAGCAAGACAGCAAGCACAACAGCATGATGAAATAACTTAAAATTCTCATTTAGAACTCCAGGTGTTAGGGATTGTAACAAAATGTTCAAGTTATTTTGTTGTCGGCCCGTGGTGATGTAAACAACGTTTTGCCAGGAAGTCGCCACTTAATTGTATGAGTTGTACCATGATGATTAAGATAACAACAGTAGAACACATGACGCCAACATCAAAGCGTTGATAACCGTAATTAATGGCTAAAGTACCCAGTCCGCCGGCACCCACGGTACCTGCCATAGCCGAATAATTGACTAAAGTGATGGCAGTTACAGTAATTGCATGAATTAAAGCGGGCTTGGCTTCTGGAAGCAAAATGGCAACGATGATTTGACGCGTGTTAGCACCCATGGCATAGCCTGTTTCTATTAGCCCCTTAGGTAAGCCATTGTAAACATTAGCAACCAGCCTTGCAAAAAAGGGCGTAGCGCCCAGAGTTAACGGCACTATGGCTGCATTCATCCCTATAGACGTGCCTACTATAAGTCGTGTGAGTGGGATAATGGCTACTAATAAAATAATAAAAGGGATGGAGCGGGACATGTTGATTAAAACTGATAAGGCATGATGTAGCTTGGGTGCTGGTTTAATGCAGTTGGATGAATAAATTAAAGTTCCCAAAGGCAATCCCAGCAGGATTGCTAACAAGGTACTGGTGGCCACCATATACAGGGTTTCTCCAGTTGCTATGAATAAATTATATGCCATTGGGTAAGACATAGCCTAAAACCTCCACAGTTAAATCAGCTTGTTTGCAACGCTCGAGAAAGGTCTCTAGTAGTAAGGGATGTGCGGTCAATTCAACAATTAATACGCCACAGGTTACTGTATCAAAGCGGTCTATATTGGCTAATAAAATATTAATGTCTAAATTTAACTCACGACTGGTTTGGCTTATAAACGGCACTGTTGCCTCTTCTCCCTGGAAATATAGGCGCAATAAGGGCTTGTCGGTTGTATAAGACGCAAGTTTGTTGCTAAGGCAGTCTGGTATTTTAGGGCTTAATTGTGCATAAAGCATGCTGCGCGCAAGGCTGTCTTTATTGCTAAAGGCTGTAGCCAAGCTGGTTGTTTCAGCGATACAGCCATCAATCATTACTGACAACCTTGTGCAAATGCGTTTGACCACGTCCATTTCATGAGTAATGAGGACTATAGTAATGCCATATAAGGCATTAATGTGTGCCAGTAATTTAAGAATGGCCTCAGTTGTTTCTGGATCCAGTGCTGAAGTGGCTTCGTCGCAAAGCAAAATTTTGGGGGAGCAACTGAGCGCACGCGCGATAGCCACGCGTTGTTTTTGACCACCACTTAATTGCTCTGGATAAGCAGATTTTTTATCGACTAATTCTACGACCAGAAGAAGTTCATCAATTTTAGCCTTGATTTCTTCCTCCGCAATGCCCTGAATACGCATAGGCAGTGCAATATTGTCATAAACGTTTTTAGAGTTTAATAAATTAAATTGCTGAAAAATCATGGCGATTTTATGGCGGGCTAGAGCCAGGTCTTTTCTTGAGAGGTTCATCAGGTACTGACCATCAATGATGACATCACCAGCATCTGGTCTTTCTAATAAATTGATGCTTCTTAATAAGGTTGACTTCCCTGCACCACTTTTACCGATAATTCCGAATATTTCACCTTCTTGGATGAGTAAATTAATACCACTCAAGGCTGTTTTGCCAGAAAAGGATTTTGTTATGCCGCTTAATTCAATCATTTGTATGAACCTGGGTATCGGGGCTAACGGAAGGCTTAGAAGGGGTAAATAAAACTGCCCGCTTTAGCCGTGTTTTCAAAATAAACAGTACTCTTACGACAGGGCGTATTAGGGCCTGTCGTAAGAGTACTGTTTATTTGAGCGTCCGCAAGCTGAGTTTCAAATCGACGCTGAGGACGAGTATACACAAATTGATGTTTGAAACAAGTAAGGGGTATGGGTATTTTATCCCTTTTTGTAGAGTCTGATTCAAATCTATGCTGCGCGCAGTTACCTTAAAATTTAATTTTCAATTTTTGGTAGGTATTTTCTAAAACAGGGTAATAATTCTTTGTAATATGAGTATAAATTTCATCAGCAAGATCTTGGTTGTAAGCATGTGAAGTTCTATTCCTGTCTTCTAGCATTTGTAGCCATATGGTTTCATCATCGATGAGCATTCCTTTATAGGCCTCTCGTAATACGTCTTTAGGATAGGTAGCCTCTTGTCCTTTTGATTCAAGTATCCGTTTTAATAATTTCCAGAATAATTCGATTGTAAATTCAAATCGTTGTATACAAGCATCGATGTTACTGCGGTCAGCTTGCATGGGTTTATCAACCATTTGTTTAAGAGCTACAATAGCTTTGTCAACCAATTCAAATGCGAGTTTGATCTTATGATTCATAGTTTCCTTTATATATATTATTTTTCCATCCTTATCGATAGCTTGTTTTAATGGATTGTTTGGAGCCAGATCATTGTATTTGATGCAATCAATTTTTAATAAGGTATCTGCATTATCTATGATAGTGATGATTTGTTGCCACTCTTCATTCTTAATAGGATTTGAGCACTCAATCGCTAAGTCTATATCTGATCGTGCCTTATTGTCGCCACGAGCACGTGAGCCATATAGAATTATTTTTTCGATGAAAGTTAAAGCAGCCAGCTTTTTTAAAAAAACATGTCTTAACAATAGCGTCATTCCAAGGTCATTTCATATTCAGACTACTGATCATCATAACCAGCTTGTTAAAGCATTACAAGCTGGAGTAATTGAATTGTTGTAACTGCTCACTCCCCATCTACGTCCCGCAGCTTGTCCATGGGACGTAGGTGGGGAGTGGGCAGTTACCTATTATTTATCAATGTCTGTGCATGTGACTGCCGCCACCACCATGGCTATGGCTATGGCTTTGTCCATGCTGAACGCTTTGTCCGCCACCACCATGGCTATGGCTTTGTCCATGACTATGGATGGGCCCTTGCTGAATGTTTTGTCCGCCACCACGATGAACATGTTGATTTCCAAAGAAGCTTGGTGTAGATCCAAGACGCAATGGGTTGGAAGAGTATCTAGGAGCAGAAATATAAGTAGCACTAGGAATATAAGCAGGAGCAACTCGGACGCTGGGTGTGTGGGTAGTAGTGGTATCGCAGCCAAAGATAAAGGGTAGAATGCAGGCAGCCGCAATTAGCAGTAGTATGGCTACTATTGGTAGAACAATAGAGGTAGCCATTAGTGTAGGAACAGCTATTGCCGCAGTGATTGCGAAAACAATGCCTGTAGTTACAGCAGCAGCTGCAGCAACTGCTGCTATGCATTTTAATATAAACCAATAATTGTTATCGTCAGTGTGTTCATCATTTTTAGCTTTGTCTTCTTGACTCGGCGTATTTGCATTCAACTCGTTAGGCATAATATTCCTCAATTTAATGGTAGATTTTGTGTTGTCAATATACATAGTATCTTATATTAAATCAAGTTTTTTGTTTTTTACCATATATTATGGTTTAGATTTTAGTTGCTAATGTATGAGTGCAATGTATGCAGTTATGGCTGGATAAGTACAGTCTCAATCGCATAAAACCTGAAAACCCATCCGTGGAAGGTATATACTGCGCGCGGTTACAAACTGCGGTTTTAGTTGGCTTTGATTTTTATTTTGTACACAGTTTGTAACTGTACGCAGTATGATTGTTTCTGATGCGATCTTTTAGTCAATTATTTGTCATTTGGCGTATTTTTTTGATCTATTTGGTCTATACTTCAACTTGCAGCAAGTAAAAAATAAGGAGAAGAATCATGACTCAGAGTATTCGTAGTAATGCAGTACGTACTTTGGTGCTGGCTCTAGGCTTATTGGCTGGTTCAGTTTGTTCTGCTCATGGTGGTTTCCACGGAGGAGGTGGTTTCCACGGAGGAGGTGGCTATCACGGGGGTGGTGGTTACTATCATGGAGGTGGTGGTTACTATCACGGAGGCGGTGGTTGGGGTTGGGGTGCAGCCGGAGCTGCTATTCTAGCTGCGCCATTTATTGGCGGCTATTATTACGGCCAATCCTGTGGGACTGTCAGGGTGTGTAACAACTATGGTAATTGTTGGTTACAAAACTCTTGTTATTAAGCAGCTACTGTCAAAACTAACGTTAAACCCCACTTGAGCTTCAGGTGGATCGCGTAGCCTTGATGCAGCGCAGCGTAATCAAGGTTTTCATG
>JBIODT010000119.1:0-7086 GCA_044445305.1 Legionellales bacterium
CCTATGGCCATGCTGGCCCGCTTCAAAGTCACTTTGCTAATACTTTGCTTTTGTGTTGCATGTTTGAGAACAAAGGATTCCAAGTTGTTATTGATTTTAGCCAGGTTTCCTTGAGTTAACTGATAATATTGCGCTTGTTGCTCATCAGACAAAGGTTGACTAATTAAACGGTTAACCAGTGCACGATCTAATACATAGGTTCTTGTTTCCATTTCATTCAATAGACCAAGATCCAAAGAGTGAATGAAATTCTTAAATTGATCGGCTGCTAAATTATGCAGCGCTGCTACTATAGAATAGTCAGATACCAGACAAAGATGAAAAAACCCAAAATTTCCCTGACTTTTAATGGCCTCTAAGGCCTCTTTAATCCATGATTCTGATAGGTGCTGCGCATCATCAATCAATACTAATACATGCTCCTTCATCTCATTGACCTGCGCTACTGTTGATCTTAGATCGGCATGGTCATCATAATTAAGCTGTAGTTGCGTGGCAATGTCATTGATAATGCTTTCTCTATCAGAGGCGGGTTTGGCAGTCAATGCAACTGATTTGATTTGGTTTTCCAGATTGGCTTGCAACAAAGTACTGAAGGTAGTTTTCCCACCATCTTTTTCGGACAAGACGGTTAACATGACATTATTAAAAAGAATCAAGTGATTAATAAAATCAATCTTTGTCAGCCAAGAAGCTGGTTTAAATAGCGTTCTTGGTTGCATAGCAGCTCTTTTATTTGGCTGAATTATCCCATCTGTCATTATTATTCTCCCTCAACTGCAAACATAAGCGTATCTTGCAAACAATCCTCTGTTACCCTGTCATTAAGATAACAATCACCTGGTTTTTTAATCACTACAAAACGCAAACAGTTGTTTTTTATTTTTTTATCCAAGCTCATTAACTCCCTTAGTTTCACAAGGTTTATGTCTTTGGGAATTTTATGAGGCAGTCCGGCATAGTGTATCATTTGTTCTATTTGGTTTACTAATATTGCATCAATCAAACCCAGTTTGCAAGACAACACCGCAGCACAAAACAAACCTATAGCAACCGCCTCACCATGCAACCATTGTTGGTATTGTGTATACGCTTCCAATGCATGGGCAAAAGTATGTCCCAAATTAAGCAGTGCGCGTGAGCCAAGTTCTTTTTCATCATCAACTACAAACTCTGCTTTAATTTGGCAGCAATGCTTAATCAAGTTGGGCAATTGTGGGCTTTCAGCGGTTAATCCTTGTCTTAATGCCTCAAAAAGGTGGTTAAAAAAATCCCCGCCAGCAAGTAAGCCGTACTTTATTATCTCCGCCAAACCTGAACGAAATTCTCGTCCTGGTAATGTAGTCAATGTGTTCAAATCAATTAATACGGCCTGAGGCTGATAGAAACTGCCTATCATATTTTTACCCTGAGGATGATTGATTGCAGTTTTTCCACCCACTGATGCATCAACCTGTGCCAAGAGTGTGGTTGGTATCTGTATCAATCGAACACCACGCTGATAAGTGGACGCAGCAAAGCCGGTCACATCACCAATGACCCCTCCCCCTAAAGCAATAAGAGTAGTGTCTTTATGATGCCTGTTGGCGATCAACGCATCATAAATTGTGAATAAACTGCGTTGATTTTTATGCGACTCGCCATCAGCTAAAGTGACGACATCACATTGAATTGATGCAAAAACGGAGACTAGGTTTGCCAAGTAAAGCGGCGCCACAGTTTGATTGGTGACGATTAAAACCTGCTTTGATTGAACCAAACGATGCAACAGCTCGTAATCATTCAAGCCATTTCGACCAATAATTATAGGATATTGATGTCCAGGTAAAGAGACATCAACTTGCGCAAGAGGCTCAAACTTCGCCATAAATGTATTTTATTATGTTATTAGCTACTGCCTTTACCGTTAATTTATCTGTTTCAAAACTCACATCAGCCAATTCTTCATAAAAGGGCTCTCGTTCATCGCGTAACGATTCTAATCTTCCTTCAAGATCATCGGTTTGCAACAAAGGACGCTTGGTATCACGTTTTGTACGTTCAAATTGCTGTTGTAAAGACGTTTGGAGGTAGATTACCGTTCCTCGTCCGGCAAGCGCGTTCCTGTTTTCTGGAGTAATGACCACACCACCTCCAGTTGCTAAGACAATGTTGGTTTTTTGCGTTAATTCGTCAATCACTTTTTGCTCTCGACGTCTGAACCCTTCTTCCCCCTCTATATCAAAAATCCAGGATATATCCGCACCAGCACGTTCTTCTATCACTTCATCTGAATCAAAAAATTCTAATTTGAGCTCCTTTGCCAAAGCACGACCTATAGTGCTTTTTCCAGCACCCATGGGCCCAATAAGAAAAATGTTTCGTACTTTAACTATACTCATATTTAAATACATACCTCGTGAATTGGACTTTGGGAGTTGCTGCATGAAAAACTTTCATGCAGCAACTCCCAAATAAATAAGATCTCGAATTAATTGAGTTTTTGAGTCATAACTGAATAAAACTCACTACTTCCATTTCATATATTTTTAACACCCAGTATTCTACAACTATTTACACCAAAAAACCCATAAATATTGAGAGGGTTTCTCATACATTTGGACTTTGGACAACGATATACCTTTCACGGATGGGTTTTCAGGTTTTATGCAGTTTATTTTTCATAATAATTCGCCGGTTTCTCCTGCCCTTCAATCGTTGTAATTGACAATGCGTTGGTTATTATTTTTGGCGTAATAAAAATAAGCAACTCATCACTGGTCACAGACACATCCTTATTCCTGAATAAAACGCCCACAACAGGTAATTCACCCAAAAAAGGTATCCTATTAATGTTTTTGGATTTGTCTTGCGTATAAATACCACCCAAGACTATAGTCTGCCCATTATTAACCAATACATTGGTTTGGATTTCTTTAGTCAATATTGCGGGTACCCCATTGTATGTTTGAGGAGAAACCGTATCTTGATGTATTTCCAAATCCATTAAAATTTTACCATCAGGTGTAATCTGTGGCGTGACTTTCAAGCTCAGCACTGCTTTTTTAAATGACACTGATGTGGCACCACTTGAAGTGGATTGTTGGTATGGGATCTCTTGGCCTGAATCAATCACAGCGGACTGTTGGTTGGTAGTAATTAATTTGGGGCTAGAGATTAGCTCGGCAAGACCTTCGCTTTCTAGTGCTGAAAGCTCCAAGTCAAGCAATATTCCGTCACCTAATTTAGCCAGAGCCACACCGACGGATGCGGGTGCTAAAAGACTGGCAGGTGCAGCAACCAGATCTAAATTTAAACGGTCACTCAATGGGGTTACATTTGCAGGAGCAGTATTTTGTGCCAATTGATTGGCGCCAGCTAGAGTACCACTTAAATGTGAGGGCTTAGAGACACCCCATCTAATACCTATGTCCTGAGCAAAGTCTTTAGTCACCTCTACTATCCGCGCTTCAATCAGCACTTGTTTTACAGGTATATCCAACTGCTTAATTAAATCACGTACCTCTTCTATTTTTGTACCTGTATCTTGAATCCATAAAGTGTTGGTTCTCGTGTCAACACTAATTTTACCTTTTTCAGACAACAATGAATTTTGTTTGTCTTTAACTAAAATAGCGATATCAATTGCTTTTGCATAATTTATTTGTAGTAAATCAGAGCGAAGGGGTTCTAGTTTTTGAATGACTTGCTGGCTTTTAAGTTGCTGCTCTTCCATTCTATCCATGGAGGTCCTGGTATCAATCAACATCACATTACCCGTTTTTCGCTTATCCAAACCTTGCGTTGTTAAAATAATATCTAAAGCTTGATCCCAGGGAATGTCATTTAATCTAAGGGTGATATCGCCATGAACATTGTCACTGACCACCAAATTGACGCCAGTAAAATCAGCAAGCAACTGCAAGACTGCACGGATACTAATACTTTGAAAATTCAGAGAAATTCTTTTGCCAGTAAATACTTGTTTTTTTAACTTTGCCTGCTGAATTTCCTCTGCGGTTAGTGGGAAAAGATCTATCATGAATTGCTTATTCACCTGGTATACAAAATGTCCATAATCGCCTTTATTCAATATGGTCATGCGAACGTTTTGGCCTTCTTGCTGCATGGTAATAACCTGTGCTGGGCTATGAAAGTCCGACACATCAAAACGCTTCATCATTTGTTGCGGAATTTTAGTGTTTAAAAACTTGATAACCAGTTCCTTTCCTGTTTGTGTCACATCTATTGGGATGCTGGTACTGGAGACATCAATGACTGCACGGCCCCCCTGCTTGTCTATACCACGAAAATCAATGTGGTTAATTTCATTCTTTGCATTCACCACCTGATTGCTTATAAATAAGTTTTTATTACTCTGAAAAATATCATTGCCTTTACCGTTTAAAATAAGGCTGTAAACGTTGCCAACCACACTTCCTGAATAAGAGACAGACAAGTCCAAATCCAGTATGGCTCTAACCCTGTCGCCCAC
This sequence comes from Legionellales bacterium, assembly GCA_044445305.1. Taxonomy (GTDB): domain Bacteria; phylum Pseudomonadota; class Gammaproteobacteria; order Legionellales; family Legionellaceae; genus Legionella. Next base: position 4,475 of record JBIODT010000119.1, read on the forward strand.
AGAAACAAGCGTATATGTATTTAAAGAACTCAATTGAACTTTACTCATCCTCTTGTCACTAGGAATATCTGTATTAGAATTGATAAAATCAAGGATAATACGCGCTGGTTTTTCCGTAATGAAACTCGCTGGCAATTGCTTTATTGACTTGGCAAACACAAAATCCATTCGTACTCTGTTGTCTGGCAATGGGACTACCTTCACTGATTTAAGTGAATTGTCTTCGGCATAAGCAATACTCAAGCTGGCACTTATCAAAATAAAAATAGCAATCATTTTTCGCATGCTAAACCCCTACTTAGGTAAGGAACGTGACCGAAATAACTTCCTGTTATAGCATTAAGAAGATACTCATCTTTGCGCTATAACAGGAAGTGATTCCGGTCACGTTCCTAATTTACCAACATTTAAATTAAGTACAGTGATATGCTTAGTCCATTTCCCTGAGTCTTTTGTCGTTTCTTCTAATTTCATTAAATCATTTTTAATCAGGATCACACGACCATAATTTTGTCCCATATAATTACCAACCCCAATACGATCTATCTTACCGTCCGGTTGCTTTATCAAAGCCCATATGACTGTCCCTTGCTCTAGAACACCTACAAACTTTAATGCATCTAGCGGAAATAACTCCAGAGCCTGTTTTTTTCTTTTTTGATCAGGAGCAAACTCATCTTTCATTATCTTTAAATCTACTGGTTTAAATGGATTACGTCTATTGTCATGCTCTGGATATATAAATACAGGTAATGGCGCAAATTGGGGCAATGGTTCAATGGGGACCACTGGTCGGTGTTTAATATGCTCAATATAATTCGCAAGATCACTGTTATCACCGGAGCAAGCACCCAGAAATAAACAAAGCGAGCCAATAACCAATATTCTTATTTTAATCATTGTGTGCGGTATCTGTATATTTTAGCCGTGATATTCATCACCAATTCATCCTCTGATACTGTTTTGTCTTTCATAGAGGACAACCCTTCAACACTAAACTCATGCAATGTTACAATTCTGTTCATTTCAGCCACTCGACTTAAAAAACGCGCCAGCTGGGAATAAGTACCCTCAACTGTGATCTTAATCGGTAGCTCCACATAAAAATCATGAACCACTTCCGGCTGTGGTGCAAACAGTTCAAATTTCAAACCAGATGCAATACCCGTTTTTGAAATTTCCTCCAGTAAACCAGGCATTTCATTTTTTGCCGGGAGTTGCTTTAACAGAGCACCAAAGCGCTCATTCATGGACTCAAGCTGAAGATGGTATGCTTGTAAGTTAGATGCTTGATGTTGTTTTAATTCAAATTCTGTTTTTAGCGTGGCTTCCTGCTGACTCAGCATGGCAAAGTCCCCAAAATTGGCTTTAATAATTAACCAATATCCTAAAACAATAATCAGTATGTTTATGCCTAAAATGACGCCTATTTTCATAGGCATTGGCCATTGACCAATATTATCCAATGTTAATTCATTAAAACTGATTTTATTCATGCTCATTTACCCTAATATTTAGGTTTTAACACAAAACTTAACTTAAATTCATTGTCTGCAGGCTGTTTTTTTTCTTCCATTTTTTTAATTTCAGTCAATGCAGGATTCTGAATCCAGTCATTATTTTCTATATTTCTCATCAAAAGAGAAACATTGGTATTGGATTCTGAATACCCCCAAATAGAAACAAGGTCATTTTGTCTTTCTAGTTTGGTTACATACACTCCAGGCGGCATTATTTTGATCAACTCATCAAACAAATGAACCATTAGTGTTCTTGTGGACTGTAAGTTTTGAATGATAGACATCCTGGAAATAAGCCCTTTTTTAACCAATTTTAATAACTTTATATCTTTTATTTGTCCGTCTAAAATGACTATTTCTTTTTGCAACATGTCGTTACGAGCCTGCTGGTTGCCCACCAAATTAGAGGCATAATAATTGATCGAGATCACTACAAAAACAGAGACAAACAAACTAACCGCGATCACAGTCATAAATAACTTTTTTTCTTGTTCACGCTTGCGCTCACGCCATGGCAGTAAGTTAATTTCCATTATAAGGTCCTTAGCGCCAACCCACAGGCAACCATAAGCGCCGGGGCATCATTAGTTATAGACTCCACATTAACCATTCTACTCAACGACATACTGGCAAACGGGTTTGCAATGGTTGTTGTTACCCCTAATTGCTCCTGGATCAAAGACGCCAGACCTGGTTGCCTTGCAAGACCGCCCGCTAATAAAATATGATCCACAAAGCTGTGCTGGCCTGAAGAGTAAAAAAACTGCAAACTGCGTTTTATCTGTAACAAAATATTTTCTTTAAATGGCCCTAACACTTCGGGTCCATAATCTATAGGTAATTTTTGTTGATCTCTGGCCAGCAAAGCTTGTTCAGGTGTTATTTTATAATGCTCAGTAATGGCATGTAACAGTTGTGAGCCACCAAACTTTTCTTCTCTGGAAAAGATGGAGCGCATGCCATGCAGCACAAATAAATGCGTATAATTCATACCTATATCTATAATTGCTATTATTTGGTCCTTACCTACAGCAGGTAATGCTTTGACAAATTGTTGTGCTGCGCGCTCTACTGCAAATGACTCGATATCTA
>JBIODT010000120.1:0-7041 GCA_044445305.1 Legionellales bacterium
AACTGAACTATTGGTATTGCTTAAGCCTGTCGACACATTACTCAAGCCACTCGATACAGAACTCAAATTAGAGCTGATTGAAGAGACTGAACTATTGGTATTGCTTAAGCCAGTTGACACATCACTTAAGCCACTTGATACAGAACTTAAGTTGCTGCTAATTGAAGAGACTGAACTGTTGGTATTGCTTAAACCTGTCGACACATCACTTAAACCACTCGATACAGAGCTCAAATTGCTGCTAATTGAAGAGACTGAACTGCTTGTATTACTTAAACCTGTCGACACATCACTTAAACCACTCGACACAGAACTTAAGTTGCTGCTAATTGAAGAGACCGAACTGTTTGTATTGCTTAAACCTGTCGACACATCACTTAAACCACTCGACACAGAACTTAAGTTGCTGCTAATTGAAGATACCGAACTGTTGGTATTGCTTAAGCCAGTTGAAACATTACTCAAACCACTTGATACAGAGCTTAAATTAGAGCTGACGTTACTCAAACCACTAGAAATACCACTTATATCACTGAGTCCACTACTGATGCTACTTAACGTAGAACCGACATTGACGCCATCTAGAAACAACTTTCCATTGACATAGGCATCACCGCCAATCGAAAGATTAGTCGGATCCGCACCAGCAGCACCGCCCGCGGCAGTAGGATTATAAAATAAGACTCGATTCGTTTGCGTTGCGGCATCACCAGAACCACATAAAGCAGCATTTTGTGTCGAAGTTAAAACACTAGCCAAAGCTCCCGTATTAATAAGGGCACTGCCCGCGGTTGCAGTTGTAAGATTATTTGTTAACGTCGTAGTAGATGGTAAATTAGTTGATAAACCTAGTGCCGCCAATAAAGGAGAGCCCGCTATTGTATTTACAATTCCTCCCACAGAGCCAATAGGACCCGCTAACCCATTAATTAATGGCGCTAGAGGTGCGGTCAAACCTGTGGAAAGAGCGGCAGAATCAGTTGATCGCAAACAATTTGCATCAGTACCATCATTAATATAAATTCCGCCATCTGCATAGGCTGTATTGACCAATGCGCCGCTAACACTGATTACCAATATCGCCGCAGACAAAATGGTTCGACTAAACATAGCACCGACAGCTTCTTTTTCTTCTGTAGCTGTAGCACCACTTGTCACCTGCGAATGACCTTTCCCTTGTGACTTAGCAATTTCAGATACTGCGATCCAAGTATTCTGAGCTTTGCTCCAGATCACGCGATATATTTTATTCATGTGCGAATCTCCAAAAACAGATTTATTTATATAAACAGTGACTTATCGGAAAAACGGCCCCCTACAGTCCTAAAAGACCGTATAAGCAGGGGTTAATGAAATCTATATTTTCAGAAGAGCGCGGACGTGAAAACCCGAACTACTTTAATTAGCCACTTGGATGTGATAACAGTGAAAAAATCATTTTAAGTGGCACTCCACGCTCGTCTGCGTATTACCTATTCTTTGTTTATTACTTTTTTAAGTACTTTCTGTGGTTTTTACACCTATCTATAGTTATTTTGATGCTCAGCTAAATAGCTTTGCCGCACTAAAAAGCCGAACGCCGTCTTTCTAATCATCGCAGTTACTGTAAGACAAAACTCATATCTACGACGCACTAATAGAAACACTTTTTATACAGGGATGCAAACTGATTTTTTTTCATGAAGAGTTGTATAAATTTTCATATAGCAATGTCTAAACTAAATTCTCGCAAAAATTCAAAACGTCAATGCTCTAAAAAATGATCGAGATGCCAATTGGTTCAATATTTGTATGACAAAAGATAACTTTCATTAAGTCTTTGTAATTTTATTTATTATTTTATAAAAAACTGGAATTCTTTTTTACTCACCTAGCCGGAAAATGTTACAAACTTTCCGACAAACGGTAAAATCTAAATGCAAAAGTTTCTCCTAAACAGATCACAGCTAATATTTATAAAAAAACTCTAAGCTATTTCTAACCTAGAGTCTTTAACGCTTAGCGATATTAAAAACCGATCTGTGCCGAATTATTGTTGTAAATAAATATCAGCAGCATCATCCTCACCACCTTCTTTACCATCAGAACCAAATGAATATAGATCATATGGCTTTGCGCTACTCCCTGGTGAAATGTATTGCAGATCATTACCCCAGCCATCTTTCGGCATTCCGCCTTTAATATAGCCGCCATTGGGCCATGTTTTGGCATCAGCAGGTTTATGTACTAAGGCGTCTAAGCCTTCTTGGGTTGTTGGATAACGTGCATTATCTAATTTAAATAAATCGAGAGCACTTGCAGTCGTCGCCAAAACTTGCTTGGTCGTACCGACACGCGCTTTATCACTCTGACCGATCACATTGGGTACAATTAACGCAGCAAGAATACCCAAAATCACGATCACGACCATGACTTCGATCAATGTAAAGCCTGTTTGAAGCGGCTTTGATAATGTCGTTTTTTGGTGTTTGCAAAAATCCATATTTATTTAAGACCCATAATTAATTCAAAATTTCGATAAAGTGATTCAAACATATCTGACACTATTTAACCAGATTGTTCATGTTTACAATTGGCAACATCACCGCCATAACGATCATCAAAACAATGCCCGCCATAAAAATCAGCATGAGTGGCTCAAGCAAAGACAGCAAAGTTGCAATCAACGTACTCACTTCTCGATCCTGCATAGTTGCTGCGCGAGCCAACATATTTTCCATTTCACCTGATGTTTCACCACTGCGAATCATTTGCACCATCATCGGTGGGAAATAACCCGAACGCTCCAGCTGCGTTGCTAAAGCGCCGCCCTCGGTGACCTTTTCAGCTGCCAGCAAAATAGCATCGCGAATGAGCCAATTACTTGATACAGCCGCACCAATATGTAATCCATCGACTAATGGCACGCCTGATTGCGACAGAATCGACAAGGTACTGGCAAAACGTGCAGAGTTGATCCCACGACTTAATTTGCCTAATAAAGGCAAGCGTAAGACGAAACGATCTAATGCATAACGCCCCGTTTCAGTACGAATGAAACGCCTGAATAGAAATCCACCACCGACAATCGCGATCAGCATAAACGGCCAAGTTAATTTCACAAAACTACTTGCACCCATGAGCATTCGCGTGAGTAACGGCAGTGTTTGATCAGTATGATCAAACACCTTAACGATATCAGGTACAACAAATGTCATTAATCCCATGACAATCCCGAAGGACATCACCATCAACAAAATAGGGTAAATCAACGCACCTTGAATTTTCTTTTGCATCGCAAAACGATTTTCGGTGTAGTCCGCAAGCTGGTTCAGGATCAAATCTAAATGCCCAGATTTTTCACCTGCGGCAATCGTTGCAATATATAGCGGAGGAAAATTACCAGACAATCGTAAAGATTGCGCTAAGGAATGTCCCTCCATCACTTTAGAACGCACAGACAAAATCAAGCTTTGTACATGTGGCTTGTCGCCTTGCCGCGCAACAGCACGCAACGTTTCTTCCAAAGGAATACCTGCCGCAATCAACACGGACAGTTGTCGTGTTAATAACGCAAGATCATAAGCATTTAGACCGCGCTGAAACCACTTTTTCCCCATTGCAGAAGTTTGAGTTTCTTCAACAGGCTCAACCTGAACAGGCATCCAGGTTTTATCACGCAATTGTTGACGAATCTGTCTTGCAGAATCGCCCTCAAGCACACCTTTGTGCTGTTTGCCTGCGGCATCTATAGCGGTAAACTGATAAGCAGGCATTCCATTGACCTAAATAATTAAAAATAAAAAAACTTCATGACAAAATTAAAAAACAGTTACAGCATCCACTCCGAGACCGATTGTACCTTTGAATACCCAGTAAAATCATGACAAAAATCGGTTACCAACAAAACTATTCAATAAATTTTGCTCAAATCGTTAAGAAGAGAATCTTTATATTCATACCTCAACACTATGAGTAGAATCAAGCTGACGTACTAATAATGCTAATCTTTTACCTTGTGCGATGCACAACGCTTTCTCATCTGCACTCATGGTCTGATCGTGCTCAGTGCCACTCACATGGGAGGCACCATAAGGCGTTCCACCGCGCTGCGTTTTTGATAATGCAACTTCAGAATACGGAATCCCTAGCAACAACATCCCATGATGTAATAAAGGAATCATCATCGTCAACAAAGTCGTCTCTTGCCCGCCATGCATCGATCCAGATGCCGTAAAAACACAAGCGGGCTTGCCCTGAAGTGCGCCAGATAACCAAATCGTTGCTGTCTGATCCCAAAAATATTTCATTGGCGAGGCCATATTACCAAAACGAGTCGGGCTGCCGAGCGCTAATCCAGCACAATCCTGTAAATCATCAATCGTTGCATACAACTCCCCTTCCAGCGGAATACTTGGCGCAATAGCCGTCGTGATGCTCGCCACCTCAGGAACCGTTCTTATCCGCGCCTTCACACCAGCAAGCTCAATGCCAGATGCAATAGATTTCGCCATTTGCCGCGTTGTTCCATATTTGCTGTAGTACAACACGAGAATATAAGGTTCACTCTTTGCTAATACCACGTTATTTATGCTCTATAATCTAAGAATGGACTCATTATACACAAGCAATCTGAAGCTGATTATTTCAACTAAACGTTTACAGAACCAATCACTACACTTATGTAATATCATGATGAATAGACACGGATTGCTTTAAATACAATCGGATTACCTTTCGTTCACTTTTAATACATCGCTATTCAATATTGGTCTTGATACGCTTATGGATGCATACCTAAAAAAGCTGCCTTTCTATCGTCGCGAATGGTTTCAATTCTTGGTGTTTCTCATCACGCGGTTTGAGAGAAATTACTGCAGAGAACGTGCCGCTGCATTGACCTATACCACGATGCTTTCGATCATTCCAATGCTCACCGTTTTTTTAGTCGTGCTATCTACCATTCCTGCACTTGCGCCAGCACGGGTTAAAGTCCAAGAAACCTTATATAGCTATTTACTTCCAGAATCCAGCACAGCCGTCACTCAATATCTTAATGATTTTGCAGAAAAATCTACCAACTTAACCATTATTGGAATCATCTTTTTATTCTTTACATCCATCATGATGCTTTCAAGCATTGAAGATGCATTTAATAAAATTTGGCACGTCAAAAATTTACGCGGCGGTGCAATTGGATTTATGCGCTATTGGATGGTGATTTCATTAGGACCCCTATTTTTAGGAACTGCGTTTGCGCTTCCCTCAGCAATCGCTTCGATTGAAATTTTAAATAGTAACTTTGCCGGATATTCCATTGATTGGTCAGTCTGGCTCAAGCTGATCACAGTAACCATTACACTGATGAGCTTTACGTTCATGTATTGGATGATTCCGAATCGTAAAGTACCGCTTAAAAATGCTGCTTATGCAGGCATCATTGCGGGCGTATCTTTTGAGTTACTCAAAATTGTGTTTGGCTTCTTTATGAAGCACTTCACCAGCTATGAAATCGTCTATGGCGCATTTGCCGCGCTTCCTGTCTTTTTGCTGTGGATCTACCTTTCATGGAATATCGTATTACTCGGCGTCGAAATTAGCTATGCCTTAACCATGTTCCGGCACTCAGAAACACCACCACGCCACCCACTATTATCTTTGCTTTATATTTTGCACTTATTTTACATGCGCCAAAAGATAGGTTGCTCCGTGAGTGAAGCAGACATGATGTCATTGCTAGGAAAAAAGGAAGTCGAGGACTGGCCTGATTTTATCAATATACTTCAAGAACAATCGATGATTAGAAAAACAGATAAAGGCGATTATGTTTTATGCCGAAACCTAGATCAAATCGATTTCTGGACATTTTATCAAGGTCTACCATTTCCGCTTCCACGGCGCGAAGATCTGCAAAACTGTAATGTGAATACCCCAAGTGGGGATGAATGGAGCATGCTCATTTTGCCTTATCTCAGCGAAACGGATACCTACTTAGCAAAATATCTTTCAATACCATTATCTCAACTACTTGATGCAAAGTTGAAAAATGACGCTATAGAAGCTCATCCAAAAACGACGCTTTAATTCTTATTAAAAATAGTAAAAAATGCCGTCATAAAAAAAAGACAACTCACTCGGAGTTGTCTTTTTGTCACAATCTAACTATTTAAAAATTCACAACATTAGATCAACTTACCATGTAAACGGATTCCACCAAATCACAGGAATACCCAAAGCAACATCCTGCTTTCTTTCCAATCGTGCGTTAGGGATCGGCTTGCCTTCTTGTCCATTAAACGATGTGTAATCGCCTTTGGTTGTGTCTTGAGTTTCAATAACCGGCTTATCAGGATCATCAACAAAACTATATCCTGGCGTTTTCAACGTCGTTGAACGAATCTCTGGAATCGCATCTTTTTCAGGTAATTGATTCAACGGACCCGCGCTGAACAAGCCTAACGCTGGATCTGGATGACCTCGGTAATTTTGCTCATCATAGCGAAGGTAGTAAGTTTTTCCTGCTTCAACTTGAATATCCGCAACAGTTCCTTTTTGGAAATAAATAAAACCTAAAGGACGGCTGATTCTCATACGATAAGTGCCAGGCTTCATTTCTAACCAATAATAGCTATTATTGAGCAAGCTCGGCAGGCGCACGTCATTCAAGAAAATACTGGCGGCCAAAATTTCAGCCTCTGCCCAACGACTTTGTGGACGATAGAAATAAACGAGTGCAAATTTTTGATCAAGAACTGGGACAGGTTGAAATAGCTCACCTTGATCTTTACGGAAGCGATCAACAGCCCAACTACCCAAAGAAAAGCCATGTAGTTTATAACGACCACTATCAGTCGGTTGGCTGACATCATAGTCGGGAAGCTTTTGCGGAGCAACGATATTAGGGTCGCTTCTTGTACCACTATGAAGACCAAAAGAAGGTAAATAGCTGCATCCTGACAGCATCAATATTCCAGTCATCGTAACGGTCACTGGCGCAATAAACAAATGACGCATAACATCCCTCAGCATTTTAATTTTGTTGTGGCAATCCATACTCACGAC
>JBIODT010000121.1:0-6950 GCA_044445305.1 Legionellales bacterium
TGAAAAACGCAATGAACCAATAGGGCTCGTCATTGCGAGGCTACGAAGCAATCCAGAGAGTTCGGAGTGACGGCCGCTGGATTGCTTCGTGGCCTCGCAATGACGCACTGTTTGAGTACCGTGTGTGATGTTATAACTATTTTCCATGAGATAACTTGTGGGTAACGATATGGCTGCATCAAGGCTACGCGCTACAGCCTAGTAGAAACTTCTGGATTCCAACAAGCAATTTCGATATAATATGATCACTTCGGTCAAAATTAAGCCCATTATGCCTAATAAAACTTATTCCACGCATACTCAAGCCAGCATAAAAGAACATGCGGCTTCCATTGGCAATAAAGCAGCTAATTTACAAGAACTAAAAAAAATAGCACCAGCACACATTCCGCATTTTTGTCCATTAAGTGACGCAGTCATTCAGGCTCACCTAAATAAACATGCGGCACATTGGACCAGTTTATGGCGTGAATTTCAAACAGCCCAAGGCAACGAAAAATCAGCCATTTGTGCAACAGCAATACCCATACTCCACAGCCTTCGTGAATTAATCACTAGCAGCTTTAGCCTTAATCCAATTGACAACCCTGAGATACTTGTTTTTTTAGAAAGCATGCAACGAAACCATGCAAGCTTAATGGTTAGAAGCACCGGGGAAGAAGACAGCATTGATTTAGCCAATCCTGGTGGCAATGAAAGCGTCGCAGCAGTAGCACCCAATATTGCAGCAGTTTCAACCGCCATGGGGCGTGTTGTTGCATCTTATTTTAGCGAAAAATCACTCAAACAGCGTTTACTGAGTTCGGTCAGTGACATCACTAAAGCCGTCTTTGTCCCAGTATTGTTACAACAAATGATTGGCGAACCTCTGCATGGGGCTAAATACTCGCATGATGTGGTACGTTCTGGTGTTATGTATACTGATGATGGCATCACCCGCATACAAGTCGCCCCAGGTCATGGAGAATTAGTTGTCAACAGCAAAGGTTTGTTTGATACCTATTCCATCACGCGGTGAAAACCTGGTCTATGCAGCCATCACCCACAAACAATACCGTCTGGTTCCAAGTGAAAATGGATTGCTCCTGAAAAAGAACCAACAGGCTTTGCAAGATGCCGCCTCTATTTCTCAGGCCGTAGCACTACGCATCGCAGATTTGGGGCATGACATTGAGCACCATTATGGGATGCCTATGGATGTTGAGTTTGTTTATGATCCCGCACAAGACATGATTGCCATTGTTCAAGCAAGACCTATTCCTGCCTGTGCTTCCAAAGTCATTAGTCCATCATCGGTGCCACCGGCAAAAATTCCAGCATTAAAAGCAGCCATTAAAACAGGTCAAATTCAAAAATTAAACACACAAGTGATAACCCCAGCAGGCTTTGCTGCTAAAACAATAATACATCCTTCACAAATATTGCTGTGCAATAACATTAGTGAAGCATTAACACAGTACTTAAACCAAAATCATTCGTCCATTGAGGTCGTCATAGTGCAACAGATGGCCCCCGCTACGGCCCATGAGGCTGCCCAATTTAATTTGCTGGGCATCCCCGTGCTACAACTGGATGATTTATCAAGCGTTCAGGAATGGCTAAAAGCAGAAAACGCACTGTTACTTGTCGATCCACAACGCGATCAACTTTTAAATTGCACTAAAATTATTCGTGAACCGCATCAAGCCAGACAAGAACTTATAGAGCAAGGATGGTTAGAGGAAGGGTTATTTACCTGTCCCGTTGCGCCCCTAACCAGCCAAGCTTTTTTTGTGAAAAAGAACGCTGCTCGTTTGTCCCCTACTCCATCTGCCCTCGGCGATTTAGTGCAACAGGATACCAGCGCAGCGCTGCAATTGTTGTTTTCAAAAATAAATCCTGCATTGCCACTTGCAACGAATATTTATACGCAATTACACAACCATATTGAAGCCTTGGAGGCTGTTGTTGTCAATGCATCGAATGAGCAGGCTGTAACCGCACTAAATAGCACTCGCTCCATTATTTACCGATTAGCAAAGAAACTAAACGGTCAAGTCACTTTTTTACAACAGGCCATGGTTCTTTGTGAAGAAATTGAGCGCAGCATCATTCGGACATCACAGGCCCCAGCAGATGCCGATGTCATTGCTGTGCGCACAGAGCATTTAAGCTTAATTTCTCAACTAAAATCGTTGGTTTCTTTTCCAGGAAACAGCAATACGTTTTCAAATTCAATCAAGCAAATCATGCAAGAAAAAAAATCGCGACTGTCCGTCGATGCGCACTGCCTGCTTGGGTTAGATGCAGAACAATCTGACTTTTTAACGCAATTTTTGAAATTAAACAAAATCGCATTCAATCAAACCAGCAAACAACGATGGACGCGTTTTGTCTTAGATTGCATTAAAGACAAATCATCGATTCAGCGACTCGCCGCTGTGGTGAAATTTCATGTCGAAAATCAGTTGGAATCCGATCTAATGAACCATGATCTGGAACAGGCCATGCAGTCAGAGCCGTCCAGTCAGGCTGTTTTACAGAAGCTACATGATAATTGTCTGCAAGCAAAAAAAGACTTTTCAACCATCCAACTCGAAGAAAAAAGAAATATCATCCAGGCATGGGAACAACGAATTCCTGAGTGGCGCCATCCTGAAAAATTTAACGCATTGTTACAGGAGTATGAAAAAGACCTACTGCCTTTAGTGACGCAGTTGTCTTTTATCGAGCCCTTGGATTTGGTGGTGATGCCTGTTTTGCCGAGACCTGAGGCATTTTCTGAAATTCAGGGAATGGCAAACAACGCACTGGTTGTCGCCCAAGGCTCCGTTTATTTTGTTAATAAGAAAACTCTGAATTATGTACAGGTTAGTGACAAATTAAAATCGAACTTCTTAGAGTATTTTGATATAGATCCAACCATCATGCAGCATCGAACCCTATCTGTGAAAGATCAACTTTCATTATCTAATATGTATGTTAATTTTAAACGTGCAAGATGGAGTTTCTTTTATCCAAGCTGCCCACTAACACCAGGTGAAATACTGGCGGTTATAAAAACAGATTTTGCTTATGTTTTGTCAGGAGATACGCTCTATTTTGTGAATAAAAATAGCAATACATGTACAGTGAGTAAAATAGAAGATGACGACTTATCCGATGCAAAAGACGAGCTTACGTATAATTGCGCAGAGCATCGCGAGCAGCCAATAGAATTTATCAAGCATCAATTTATTGATACTGATCCTAGTGTTTGGGGTAAAGACAGCTATATTAATGTGCCCTATAACCTGACCACTCAAAAAACGATTTTAAATTTAGTGCTGTTATTAACAGAGCTCATGGACAAGAGTATTAAATCGTTAAAAAGCAGTCCTGATTACAGCTCCGATCAGCACGCCCTATTAACTGAAAGATTTATACTCTTATTGAAACCCTATTATCAACTGATGTTACATTGGCTAGTGCCAGTTCCTGACTACCAATTTGACAGCTGGTATAGCGGCACTCAATCATATGAAACGGCAACTTCCTTAAAAATAAAGATGGCAAATAATATTAAAGCGATCCTGGATCGCCCTCATCCAAAACAACGTGAGTTGGCGCCTTCGGGTCTGTTTTCGGTTGCATCTGCAAAAATTGGCTCGGGCGCTAATTTTGGGCGTCAATTCATTGAGAAAAAACAACAAATAACTTGTGAAGATGTGTTTTCGCTGATACATCAGAACCTATTAACTGCAGTTGCTACTGTTTCGAATGAAATCTCCAAGACAGCAATTACGTCACTGCCCGATGCATTACAGCCTTTATTATTAGCGTTTGAGCGCAAGTCTAGAGGCATTACAGATTTAGATCTGTTGTCTATCACACACCATTTTCCAATTGTAACACTGGAGTACAATCTGGCAATGGCCAATCACAGCGCTGTGTTTGTTATCGACTACAACCAACAAACAGAACAAGTCACTATAAACGCTCAAGTATTTGGCGGCAATTGGCAAAATCGGATGTCAACGTTGATCGATGTCATTACAATTGATGCTCTGATCTATGGTGTTCAAGTTAAAAAAACACCTGTATTTTCAGAAAGTACTTTATCTCTGGACTTTGTATGGGAATTGCCGGCAATTCTATTACAAAAGAAATTGTCCTCTGAGCTACACCAAAGCTTCAAATCTTACAATGAATTAATGTGCATATCAGGCGGTCATAATAGCAGCCGTTTGGTTAAAAATAGATACCACGGTATTAAAGTTCTGGAACTTTTGGTAGCCCAAGGCTGTTTAGATCAAATTAAAAAAATTGGTTCATGTTGGCGGAATTTAGACTCATCCCTGATTATCACTCAGCCTCATTTTGCAAACTTGGCCGCATTACTGAATGCTCATAACGATCCCGAGGACGTAGCATTTATCATAGAAAAAATCACATCTTCCAATGATGCAAACACCGTTCAGAGTTTTATTAAATTAATACATATACCGCTGATGGCACTAGCAGCAGATGCGTTGTCAGAAGAAAAAGCCAATCATGCTGATGAATGCCCGCCTTTACCAGATGAGGTGGCACGTGAGGAATCAAAAACAACAACAGCAGAAGTGATTGATTCAGTCATGCATCCCCCACCAACTGATTTGTTGAAAGCAACAACACCGTTGCCTCAGCAAAACGAAACCAGTCTGGGGATACAAGTACCTAAACAAGCAACAGGCATAGATCGAGCTGTATTTGAACGAATTATAGAGACTTATGAATCCACATCATTTCTGAGTGGCTGTTGTTTCTTCAGCCCTATTAGAAGCGTTTCTATACGTAATTTGAAAAAAATACTTACGGATTCATCAACGCCAATAATAACCAAAGAGCAAATTGAAACAGCACTGTCAGCGGATTCTCAACGAAGACTTCATTTGTTTCAGGGAGAAGGCAATAAAAACACAACGAGCACTGATGAGGTGATCATGTCGTTGAAAGAACAGTTTTAGTAATGGTTAAAACCTTGATTACGTTGCGCTGCATCAAGGCCGCCTGTTCAAAGTTACTTTGCTACGTTTTAGTGCTACAATATTGCGCTCTCTCATAATTAAGGTACTCGACCATGCTAAGAAAATTCAAAACCCCCTCGTTTTTCAAACCCAATCCAGCCATTCATATAAAAGCATTTCCCCCGTTGAGTTTGATAAAACCAAGTCTACCTAAACTGTACTCAACGTACTTAGATCAACCTCGAACTCCCAAATGCGTTTATACTGTCGAGGCAAGACAAGAAAAAATTAATGCTGTTGAGGCATTTAACCATATAAAAACAGTAGAAAACTTGGACCGTTATTTACCCGAATCATGTCGTTATAGTTTTAAACCTACTGCTGCAAAAATTGTTGAATTGAGTCAATGGATACACGAGAAAAAGAACGACATTAAGAAAATAGAGTACCTCGGTGAGCAAAGCAGGTACTACAGCGAGACGGTGTTGAATCTTATCACATGGTGGAGTCAGAGTTTAAAGCACCTAACTCAAGCCAGACGTGAGCAAGGATTCATCTTGTCAGAGCTAGAAAAGGACTCCTTAAAAACGTTAGCTGATCTTTATTATGAAATTTTAATAGTCGCTACAATACATCCAAAAAGTCAAATCATAGATGCTCAACTTGGCTCGCTTTTTGATGACCAGGATGAGGCTGTTCTCTTGAATCACAAGCATTAAATAAAAGGGATAAGAATGAACTGGTAGGGTTTAAAGCACCTAAATCGAGCCAGAAGTGAGCAAGAATTCATCTTGTCAGACCTAGAAAAGGACTCCTTAAAAACGTTAGATGATCTTTATTATGAAATTTTAACAGTCGCTACAATACATCCAAAAAGTCAAATCATAGATTCTCAACTTGCCTCGCTTTTTGATGACAAGGGCGAGGCTGTTCTCTTGGGATATCTGTCATCCGCCACGTTGTGTTTGTCGCAACAATATAACGATCTTCTTGCTCGCCCTCATAGCGCAATGCAATAACAAAGCGCTTCTTTTCATGGGCGTTAACCCACAATCTCGCACCACCCATGATGACCGATTGTAGTTCACCACCACGTATAGAGATGTTTTTAGGCACACCACGATATGAGTCAAAATAAGACCTCACCGATTTTTCATGACCTTTATCTCGAATTATTTGATTCGAGCGTAGTTGACTTATAACCTGTATCTCTACACTACTGACAGCATCCATGAAGTGTTTATCGCTGTACAATGCGTCTGCTAAAATACATTGCACAAGAATTTCAGGAAAATCTGTTCCAAAATCTCTCAACAACTTGAGTGCGAGCTCTTGTTTTGTAGGATACTGAGGGTTACTTTTCGGCTCTTCTGGGCGCGCTTTCTTTTTGAAAGCCTTCTGCCTTTAGACGTTTTTCCTCTAATTTCCACGCTTTTTTAGCTGGGCCTGGCTCGTAAAATGCAAATCCAACCGGAATGGTCACTTTTGGGGGCACCAAAACTAAAAAAACAAGGTGTTACCCCATTACATAACCATTTGTTTTCTTATCCTTTAACTTGTGCACCTTGTGCATTGACGTAGCGTACCTGGTTTGGAGATCATTCACTACGTGTATCTAAACCATAAACGTTTAGCGTATGTTGCATGTAAATAATTTATAGGATATTATGCTCATAACTTAATCAGAATGTGGAATATTAAAATGCTGAAATATAATGAGTTGACTAAAGACGCACACCTCCATGATGGCAACGAGAAAGAAGTAGAGCGATTAATAACACTACTTGAATCAAATCAGATTAAGTCACTTTATTTAGAGTATTCTTACCTCCGATTTTTTAGTGATCGCATCCTCAACGTATTATCAAAAAGTAATTCCTTAATATCAGTTACTTTAAAGGGCACGACTTTCAATAATATTGCTGAGCTAATAGATGTAATACGCAAACACCACCCAGGGCTGACTGATTTAACTATTAGAAA
>JBIODT010000122.1:0-6893 GCA_044445305.1 Legionellales bacterium
CCGTGATGGTACATGGTCTTTTAGCCAGCAACATCGAGGAACTTGTTCCCATCATGGAGGTGTAGCAAGTTGGTTGTAAAATATGCTGAGAGTAGCCAACATGCTAATCTGAATGTATTTTGCCTTACTCGTATTATTCAGAAGTGCTTGGAAAGCATTAGCGACTGAGTAAAGAAAGCAGGCGCCATCTCTTTCTCCTTCTGCGAGAATTTTCCGATGAGCATTGATGTTCATTGAGTTTCCTTCCGCTATACGTTAACGAAGAGGTCTTGTATCGTTTAATGGATTAATGGGTCGCGTGTCATTCAGCGGATTGATTGGTTTTGGGTAAGCAGGCTGTTGATAAGACTGCGGCGCTTGGGGTGCGGGCACAAAGTTATCTTTTTGATTAGTTAAATAAGTAAGACGTGAATCAACGGCGTCTAGCTTACATTTCATTACCGCGAACTTATCTGGACGACTTAAACAGTCTGCTTTTTGCGTGGCTAACCAATTCTTTTGGTCATCCAATAGTTGGCGTTGTAGTTCGACAGGCATGGCATTCCACAAGGTATTCATTTCAGTTTTTTTAGATTCTAACGTTGTAGCGTCAAGTTGATATTGTTGTTCAGCTTTATCGTCTGCATCTTTTTGAGCGGCGGCAGCAACTGCGGCGTCTTGTGCTGCTTGGGCTTGTTGTTGAGCCAGTGCTTGGGCGTTATTGATTGCCTCTATTGCGGCATTACGCCCTGCAAAGAACTGAGAGAGGTCATTGGTTGAATAGAAATCTGCAACCACTACAGGAACCTTAACCTTAGTGTGCAAAATGGTTTCATATTCTTCAGTGCCGTTATATCGCCCTTTGATGCCTATCAAATCGCCTTCCAAAACTCTTGGAGTCCCGTTAAAAGTCACCATAATGTCTCGATTGAAGTATTGCGTGTCGTTGGAGTAAATACCTAGATCTAGTTTTCCAGTTGAAACACGATAAGTGCCATCCCCGACGACTTGAGTCACTTTGCCTTGCACAACGAGTTTTTGATCAGTTTGAAAATCGCCAAACATCGCTTGTCGGTAGACTGCTTCATTATTCAGAAATGGAAGTGTCGGATCATTAAAGTCTTCTTCAGTGATCGGCTTCGGTGCTGTGTTAGTTTCTGCTGGTTGTGCGACTGCTTGGTTGTCTTCCGCCGATTTTGTGCGAGCCAAGTAGTTGTTATAAGAAGGGATTGCAATCATCAGCAATACGCCAATGACTAAACAGATCAATGCGGAGATTAAAAATACTTTTAGACCCGAACTTTTAGAAGCGGCTGACGGCTCTGGTTGGCTAGATGGTGCTGAGCTTGTTTTATCTAAGAAGGGCGTGATGGTTGCTTGTATCACGGGTTTGGGTTCACCACAATGAAAGCAAGCATCCAAAGTTTCGCTGTACTGTTGATGACAAGCTGAGCAAGTGATGAGCGCCATGTGATGTTATCCCTTATATGTTTATTTTACTTTCACTCAAGAATGCCAGATCGAAATTGGCTTGTCACCACCAACTCATAATGAACTCATTTGACTAATCCCAAATAGTGTAAGCAGCCGTAAGCCCTGCAAGACCGCTGTCTTTCCAGATCCATTTGGGCCAATTAGAAAGGTTATATCTTGAAGAGAGAGCTCGGTAATGTCTTCACCAAACGATTGGAAATTAGAGAATCTTAATTTACTTAGAATCATTTTTATCTAATCCGTTATAATTATTAAGCTAAACCTGTAAAAAAGCGCCGAAGCATTATAAAAAATCATTTTTGGCCTACGACATAAAGAAAAGCATTGAGTGAAGAATCTATTTATCGGTTTTCGATTCAAGTTATGCCAATATTTTAGCTTTAGAGCATTTCTAATACACATTATTTTAAATGAACAGAGTCGTTATTGGCAGGGAGCCTTATGGCTTTAGACCTTTCTAAAATTAATACACGTGATTGACTATGCCAGATTGAAAGGCGAACTTCAATTTTTGGCTGTTCTAAAATATCTTCGTAAAAGAAAAAGTTATAAAAATATCAATGTCTTTTGCTATAGTTGAATCAACTTCAGTGCAATTAACGCTGAGATGTAAGTAAGCTCATAGCTATTTATTTTATTTCACTCGGGAAAAATCATGGCAGATAAATCCGTTATCGAATTAGCACAACAAGTGGGACGTCCCGTTGAAAAATTACTGGCACAACTGGTTGAAGCAGGATTAAGTATCGCTACTCAATTATCTATAAGTTCACGGTTAAGATGACAAAAACATCTAAAAGGAATGCACATGACAAAGGTCTTAAACTTCTTTTAAGCCTGTCCATGCTGAGCGGCTAAATTTCGTGACTAAGATTGCTGGGTTGTTTTTAATCTCTAATGCAATTAATGCGACCTGACCGCGCACTGCGCGAGTGGTTTGTAATTTACTCGAGTACATATACTGTGCGGTTGGTAATGTATAAAATTTTCCACCATCTGCGCTAATCGTTCTTGAAAAACCAGACTGCTCCATTTTGTAGTTCAAAATTTCATAGTCATTTGGTGTTGCATCAGGTAGCTCAATACAAATCATAAATGTAGCCATTGCAATCCTTATTGGACTAAAAATAAAAATGAAGTTATATATTTGAATAAATGAGCAGTTAAGTGCCGTCTAAGTTTTCATATCATTGTTTTACCATTGATTATCCATCAAAAATCACGATTTATCACTAAAAATAGTACCTGTCATTGTTGACACTTGTCTAAGACTACGAAAAAGCGTACATGTAGTTTGTAGATATCTAACTTTATTCAAAGAAAGATGTCTTCATCATGACAAAGTCGATTCAGGCGCATGAGTTTTTTAATGATAATCCCTAAATAGAGGCCAGAGTGATGAGTAACGACACCAAAGTTGCTGACTTAGGAAAAGAGACCGATGCGCTAAAGTTAGCAATATTTGGCATGTTTCGAGAGATAGAAATGAGAGGTATAGATTTAGAGGGCTTTGTAACTGAAGCCGGATTAACCGCCTATACTGAAAACATTTATTATGGTTTTGGTGACTCCGCAAAATCCATTGTTAGCGAATATCTTAATTCCCTGCTCAATAGGTATAAAGATGTCACTACACGCTAAAAGTAGTAAATCTTAGACATCAATAATTGCTCAAATGCTCTCAAAATTTGGTAGACAACAAGTCCAGCCCAGCCATCACTCTTAAGTTATGACGTACATATTTCACGAAGGTGAATGGCGTAAGCTACGTGTTGGATTGATTCTAAATCTGCGATACAACCAGTCATTGCGTAAATGACTCAAGATGCGCCTTTACTCACTGTATGTTGGGGGCGTATGATAAATAGTGCCCGCAGCAATTATTCCACACGTCGCAACGACAAACTATGGAAGGAGTGCTCGGGTGGTGGGGCATAGTTCTAAATAACACGCGATTGTTACCTTTAGTGTGCATAAAAAAATTAATCTTATAAAATCATTTCATCGAATAAAAAAACAAAAATCACTTTGAAGAATGCAATTTAACGGAATATTGACGCGGGAATATTGATGAGTATTGATTTAGATACAAAATGTATTCCACTGGCTCACATGCAAACTTTCTTCGACTTACGCAAAGGAATTGTTCAAGATATTAATTGGTTGGAAAAACGAACCAAAATCCAAATCAATAATCCCAACGAAATATTTGAAATGATCATTGGTATAAATCCCGATGATTTTTATCGTAATGCGGGAATCGATTATAAGAATGATGTGGTAAATACATTTATCAGTCCACGTCAATGCCTGATGCTCATTGATCAAATTATTCGCGCATTGAATATGCCTTTTTTAGGTCTCGTTATCGGTAATCTCATGACCATATCTCATCACGGTATGGCAGGTGTTGCCGCAGTAACGCAACCGACTCTGGCGCAGTGTCTCCACAGTATCGGTCGGTATGTCTCAGAGCTTTTTCCAGTACTAGAGATGTATACAACTGTCAGAGGTAATGAAGGAATGTTCATCATCTCTGAAAATATAGAAATTGCGCCCTACTCCCACTTCTTCCTCGAACTTTACATGGTTAGTTTTTATAATTGTTTTAATCACCTAGTGGGCGGAGAGCTAAAACTACATAGTGTGAATTTTAGTTACCCTGAGCCAGCATGGGGTCATATGTACCGCCGTTATTTTCATAATTGCACGGTACGCTTCAATCAACCACTAACCTGCCTACTTGGCGAGGCAAGCCTAGGTCTCTATGAATTACCATTAGCAAATCGGTTAATGGCGTTGTCTGCTGAAAAAATACTTTTTGAAAATATTCCGACTAAATCATCACAGTTACTGCCTTTACGTCTACGTCGACTACTCATGCGCTATTACGGCGCATTTCCATCGCTAGATACTGCTGCAAGTGATCTCGGCATGAGTGCTCGAACTTTAAGTCGTAAGCTGGCAGAAGATGGCACAACTTATCAGCAAATATTAGACACGTTGCGCGAAAAACTGGCTAAAGAATACTTCTCTCGCGGTGGAAACTCAGTGACTCACATTGCATTAACGTTGGGTTATACCGACTCGTCTAATTTTGCAAAAGCATTTAAACGATGGACAGGACTATCGCCTTCAGATTTCATGGAAAGAATTCCAGCAGAATGAAATCAAGCAGAACACTAAATGAGCTCAACTGAAATTTATAGAATCCTGCCCCTATCAGTTAAATCACGCCAACTTCGGTATCATGCAGCCTTATCTAAAGTACGTTATTGACAAGTTGGTCTCTTACCAGTAATTTCGCCCGCGTACTTACCAGTACTTTTATTGATTCAGAAAACATCCTAAATCAATAAATAATTTTATATCAAACCAAAACACAAGAGATCTCAACAAGAAGTACAAGAGCCATACTCGCTCAGGATGGGAGGATCAATGAATATTGATTTAGATACAAAGTGTATCCCGCTAGCTCATATGCAATCCTATTTCGACTTACGCAAAGGGATTGTGCACGATATTGATTGGTTTGCAAAACGAACAAAAATTCAAATCAGTAATCCTAATGAAATACTAGAAGTTATTCTGGGCATTAATCCAGATGATTTTTACCGTAATGCTGGAATCAACTATCATAATGATAATATTGATATTTTTATCAGCGCACGTCAGTGCATGATGTTGGTCGATCAGGCCATGCGTGCATTAGATATGCCGTTTTTAGGCCTCGTCATGGGCAATCTCATGACATATCTCATCATGGCATGGCTGGCGTTGCAGCCGTCACTCAACCAAATCTTGGCGCTTGTCTCGATAGTATCAGTCGATTTTGCTCAGAGCTTTTTCCGCCGCTTGAGATGTATACACAAATAAATGACAATGTGGGAATGTTCATCATGACTGAAAATGTAGAAATGGCACCCTACTCTCACTTCTTCCTAGAAATCAACATGATGAGTTTCTACAATATTTTCAATCATTTGGTGGGCGGAGAACATAAACTACACAGTGTCAATTTTAGTTATCCTGAGCCGGCATGGGGTCATATTTATCGCCGTTATTTTTCTCACTGTACTGTACGCTTTAACCAACCCCATACTTGCCTACTGGGCGATGCGAGTCTCGCTCAATACGAATTGCCCTTGGCAAATCGACTCATGGCATTGTCTGCCGAAAAGGTACTTTTCGAAAATATTCCAACCAAAGCAGTGCGCTTATTACCTCTACGTCTGCGTCGACTACTTATGCGCTATTACGGTTCATTCCCCTCACTGGATACAGCAGCAAGTGATCTCGGTATGAGTGCTCGAACTTTAAGTCGAAAATTAGCCGAAGATGGCACAACCTATCAGCAAGAACTAGATACGTTACGTGAAAAACTAGCGAAAGAATATTTCTTTCGCGGTGGAAGCTCAGTGACTCAAGTGGCGCTCATGTTGGGCTATACAGATTCTTCGAACTTCGCCAAAGCATTTAAACGTTGGACGGGAATATCGCCTACGGAATTTATGGAAATAAATCCAGTTTAAGCAGACTAGCCCCACTCTCTGATTATTCACTCTCAAAAGAATGACCGCATCTAACCGACTATTGTCTAATTGCGACCTGTATTAAAAACAAACGACTCCATAGACTGCATCCTGCAATAAGCCACAATTATTTGTGGCTGGCAAAGGTGGGGGTTATCCAATAACGCCCAAGCAAAACTCATGGAGCATAATAATGAAACGCTTAGAGACAACAATAATCGGGTTAATGATAGCGACAATAACCTTACCAATGATTGCTACAGCAGCACCTATCCTCGGACCATCCGACTCATCGTTCTATACAGCACCTACCTCAGTTGGCAATGCGGGTGATCTGATTTCATACCGACCAGCAACCATCAATCTCGGTACTGGTGCAGCAACAACCCAAGCATGGAACGTCATGTACCGCTCTACGGACGCACTCGGTGCAGCCAATGTCGTTTCAGGAACAGTCATCGTCCCAACAGCTGCATGGACTGGATCAGGTACACGTCCAGTCATTGACTACGCGGTAGGAACACACGGTCTGGCACAAGATTGTGCGCCATCTCGCCAAATGGCGCAGGGAAGCGATTATGAAAACGCCAACATTGCATCTGCTATCGCAGCAGGTTATGCAGTGCTCGTCAGTGATAATCCAGGTTATACCAATGGCAGCACACCTACGTATCTAGCAGGTGTCGCACAAGGTCATGCAGTGCTTGACATCGCCAAAGCAGCGACTCAGATTCCGTCATCAGGTATTAGTAGCACAGCTAAAACCGCCATCTGGGGTTATTCTCAAGGTGGACAAACAGCGTCATGGGCTGGAGAACTTCAAACAAGCTATGCGCCGAATTTAAATCTGGTCGCTATTGCTGCGGGTGGTATTCCGGGTAACTTCAC
>JBIODT010000123.1:0-6877 GCA_044445305.1 Legionellales bacterium
GCTATGACTTGGACTCAATGAATGTGGAAATTCGTCTTTACGATCAGGCAATCAGGCTTGAATAAAGGTAATGAGTTAACGGCGTAACGCGTAGCCTTGATGCAGCGCAGCGTAATCAAGGTTTTAACAATTTAAACCCAAACTGGACTTGAAGTTAGTTATACTGCACGCTCCCACTCAAGCATCCCATATAATTTTTTGTCCCGTACGAAGGTCGAGAATAAAGGCTCTTGTCTTGTGTGCGGCAAAAATCCCCGCAGTCTTCACTGTTTTTATTAAGCCCAGTCACGCTCCTAACCTTGTCGTCGCAAGTAATTATGGAGCTGTCTGCTGTCATAGAGTGGATGCTTGGTAAGCGTTTAATTATACTGAGATAGAATTATACCTGAGGGTGGCCACAAGTCTCAGGTATAATTCCCTCTCAGTATAGCAAGACTTTCCTTCCATCATCGGAGCTTTGGGGCGCGCGTCATGTCTATCTCGTCTTGTGTTGTGGGTTTTTCTTTTTTAAGTGAAGCCTTAGTCAACAATGCAGCATTATTTTCAGTTGGCGCAACGCCGTTTAATACAGAGGCCTTAGCATTTGTTGCAGACATAGCCTTATTGTCTTTTTGGGGTTTGGTTTTCAATTTTGTATCGGCTTTTTTGCTGTTAGCAATCTTGGGATATGCCTCTAATTGAGGGGCCTCACCTGATGAAATTGTTTGATGCTTTGATAACAACTGCACTATATTTGGTTTAATTGGATTAAATTCAATTGAAATGCCATTGCTGTTTGACATTTGAATGTCACCATTTTCCAATTCGTTCACATTCACCGAAATGTCGGTATTGTTTTTAAATAATGCCTTGAGTACCGCTCTTACTTCAGGATCTTTTTCCTGTTGGTATTCTTTAGGCATGACTAACTGCCAATAGGGTAAATTATTGTTAAATCCAAGGAGGTGGGTCAATCTTCTTTGAGCATACAGCGGTAGCTCTAATTTACGACCATTGGATAATTCCAACTCTACTATGGTGTGAAGACCACGTTCGTTCAATCCATGACGGAGGAATTTTTTTATTTGTATCGTTTTGATTGGTACTTCTTGATTGAATGTAAATTGTTTTGCATTAAAATCAACTGGAGGTGGCGGTGCTTTTTCTAGAACTGCCTGTTTGTTTTCTTCCAAAACAAGTCCTTTAACCACTTCAAAATGCCAGTCTTTTTCATAAATGCCTTTTAGGAAAAACCCTGGTTCTCCCTCAGCGTTCGCGCCCTCAACTCGAAGTTGACGGTTGTTTTGTCCCCGCCCAGTCTGAAGAATTGCTATTTTAGAGGTCACTCTTGCTTGGTCTTTTAAGATGATTTCGGGTTGCTGAATCCAATCTTCAGCTGGCAAACGGCGAACAAGCGGTGTGTGGTTATCAGCATCGTAGGTCGCAGGCAGTAGTGGATTACTGCCGAGGCTGTCAAAATCGGCAAAACGCGTATACATAACTGGCTTACCCGTTTTATCACGACGAAGTAAAAAAACAGTAGACGCGCTTGCAGCCATATTTTCAGCGACAAACTGTCCGTCTTCAGGGGCGGTAATTTCATTACGAAATTCATTTCCCAACCATGGATCTGCGAAATAGATCCTTCCGTTGGTACTTAACACATAAAGTGTTGTAACACCCACAAAAAATTCAGGTTGCTTTTTGCCACTCATATCGGTGTAATAACCTGTTTCTGGTCCTTTTTGAGAAATGGCAACAGCGTGGCAATTTTCTGGTACTTTTAACTCATGACCACGCATTAATCCTACAATGCTACCTGCAATTGGCATTGAAAACCAATGGTCAGTCCAGTCTAGTGATATGTTTTTGATTTTCCAATTGTTTTTTGTAAGGACAAAGTTAATTGCATCCGTATGTACATAATGGACGGTTCTTGATTCATCAATCCCAATGACATTGACCCCATCACTACTGATGGATGTCAGCTTGTTACCACCTGGTGGGAGGCCATCTGGACCAAAAAGTTTCCAGGGGCTTTGTTTTGAAGCGGCGATTGGTTTATACCAAATTCTACCTTGTTTTAAACTATAAAAAAAATTCTGATCCATGGCTTGTGTTTTGTTGGCAACAGCAACACCTGGCTCTTCGGGTTGTACTAATTCATCCGCTGGTACAGCCAGTTCGCGTTTCTCCCATGTTCTTTTCTCAAACAGTTGCGAGATAAAAGAAAATGGCTTAATCAAAATGTTAAAAACAAAGGCTATGGCGCCCATTGTTTTTAACAGTACGTTGGTAAATGTTTCTACTCTACTCACGAGCCGGTCTTCATTTTTGCCAGGTTTTGGATAAGGTGCTAAATAATTCCAATCGTCGGTCTGTTTATGTTTTTTATTTTTCATGATATTCAGAGGTTAGTGATCTTAACTGAAATTATGGCACAAAATTAAGAAAAATGGGGCTGTCAGTATTTAAATTTGCACGGGGGTTAAGCAGATAGCACGATCTACTCCCTTAATGGGGCAGGGAGTAGATCGTGCTATCTAATTGATTTTTGTTCAGTTCAAATGGGGCCGCTGTGTGAAATTGTCCTTGCCTACTTTCTGTAACACACCATTTAAGTTAGAATAAACCAATTTTTCGTAATATACCTTCTATGGAAGGTGTATGATGACCTAACTGCGGTTTTGTTCAAGTCAAACTTCCAAGAGGTGAATTTCAGATGAGTAATTTAATACGCGCGTGGTTTAAAGCGTGAGTGATTTAAAGCGGATACGTAATTTTTCAATTATTGCCCATATCGATCATGGTAAATCTACCTTGGCGGATCGATTTATTCAAATTTGTGGCGGATTAACTGATCGCGAAATGAGTTCTCAAGTACTTGATTCTATGGACATAGAACGGGAACGAGGCATTACCATTAAGGCCCAGTGTGTTTCACTGAATTATCGTGCTAAAGATGGCAATACTTACCTCCTGAATTTCATTGATACGCCAGGACATGTGGATTTTAGTTATGAGGTATCGCGTTCGCTTGCAGCATGTGAAGGTGCCATCTTAATAGTAGATGCGGCGCAAGGTGTCGAAGCACAGACTGTTGCTGTTTGTTATACGGCCATTGATCAATCGCTTACCGTATTGCCTGTTCTCAATAAAATTGATTTACCGCAAGCTGAGCCTGAACGCGTGATTGACGAGATTGAAGACATTATTGGTCTTGATGCGCATGATGCAATAAGGGTCAGTGCTAAAAGCGGTATGGGTGTGGATGAGGTTCTTGAGGCTATTGTTGCCTGTATACCGCCTCCGGAAGGGGCTGTTACTGATCCTTTGCAGGCTTTAATTATCGATTCCTGGTTTGACCCCTACTTGGGAGTTGTTTCTCTGGTTCGTATAGTCAATGGCGTTATTCGCAAAGGTGATAAAATGCGAATTATGTCCACAGGCAGAACCTATGAAGTGGACCAGGTCGGTATATTTACACCCAAACGTACCAAACTTGATGTTTTACAGGCAGGAGAGGTGGGTTATATTGTAGCTGGAATTAAAGAGATTCAGGGGGCTCCTGTTGGTGACACACTGACCTTAGATAGAAACCCTGCGCAACAGGTTCTTCCTGGATTTCAGCGTGTTAAACCCCAAGTTTATGCAGGTCTATTCCCTATAAGTTCAGATGATTTTGAGGTATTTAGAGAGGCCTTAGCGAAATTAAGCTTGAATGATGCTTCTTTATTTTATGAGCCGGAGTCATCAGAGGCTTTAGGCTTTGGTTTCCGATGTGGCTTTTTAGGCATGTTGCATATGGAAATTGTTCAGGAACGCTTGGAACGAGAATACAATCTGGAATTGATCTCGACAGCACCCACAGTTGTTTATCAAATAACCACTCAAAAGGGTGAAACGTTACTGATTGACAACCCCTCTCATCTTCCCTTGCCATCGCAAATTAAAGAAATGTTTGAACCTATCGTGCGAGCGAATATTTTGGTTCCTCAGGATTATCTTGGTTCCATTATTAATCTGTGTATAGAGCGCCGTGGTGTTCAGGTGAATATGACTTACAGTGGCCGTCAGGTTTCTGTGACCTATGACATTCCTATGAGTGAAGTGGTTTCTGATTTTTTTGACAGATTAAAATCCGTCAGCCGTGGCTATGCATCATTGGATTATAATTTTTTGCGTTTTGACGAAGCTGATTTGGTAAAAATGGACATACTGATTAACAGTGAAAAAGTAGATGCCTTATCTGTTATTGTTCACCGATCCGCAGCATCCAGTCGTGGAAAAATAGTAGCAGACAAAATGCGCGATCTTATTCCACGGCAAATGTTTGATGTGGCCATTCAAGCGGCTCTAGGCAGCCATATCATTGCGCGACAAACGGTTAAAGCCTTACGTAAAAATGTGATTGCCAAGTGTTATGGTGGTGATGTGTCGCGTAAACGCAAACTGTTAGACAAACAAAAAGCGGGTAAAAAGCGTATGAAACAGGTAGGGCACGTAGAAATCCCTCAAGAAGCTTTTATGGCTGTTTTTAGTAGTAAATAAGGATAATAATTTATGAATTTTGCTTTGATTTTGGTTGTTCTGTCGGCTATTAGTGGTTTTATTTATCTGCTAGATGTAATCTTTTGGGCTAAGAAGCGCACAGCCAACCAAAACCCCAATAAAATTATAGAATACGCACGTTCTTTTTTCCCGGTGTTTTTTATTGTATTACTCATGCGTTCCTTCTTGGTAGAGCCTTTTCGTATTCCCTCCGGCTCGTTGGAGCCAACCTTACTTGTAGGTGATTTTGTTGCTGTTAATAAATTTGCTTATGGTTTGAAATTACCGGTATGGGAAAAGAAAGTGGTATCCATCGCCGATCCTAAAACAGGTGATATCGCAGTGTTTCGTTGGCCGCCAGATCCTTCTTTTGATTATATTAAAAGAGTGATAGGCGTTCCTGGAGATAAAATAACCTACCATGACAAAAAACTAACAATCAATGGACAGGAAGCGAAACAAACCTTCATAGAGTACACTGTGGATGAAAGCTCAGGGAGAGCAGTAGCCAAATACCAAGAAAATCTAAATGGAAGGGTGCACGATATTTTTGTAAGAGCTGATGTACCAGTTGTTGATTTTGAAGTGGTTGTCCCAGCAGGCAATTATTTTATGATGGGTGATAATCGCGATGACAGTGCGGACAGTCGCTTTTGGGGTTTTGTTCCAGAAAACAATCTTAGAGGTAAGGCATTTTTAGTATGGATGAGCTGGAATGCCAAGGCTGATAATTTGCGTTGGTCTAAAATAGGCAGGTTCATTCATTAATTCTCGCCCAAACGCCAAGGAGCTCGAGTGAAAAAACAACAAGGAATGACTGTTATCGGTATGCTGTTCACTGTACTGGTAGTGGTTTGTGGCGGAATACTTATGATGAAGATAATACCCGTGTACATTGAGTATTATACCATTCGTCAGTCCATAAGCGCTTTAACGTCAATTCCGAGCGCTTCTTTAACAGGCGATCCCATGATGGATGTGTCTGTATTGAGAAGCAGTTTGAACAAGCATTTCGATGTTAATGGTATTGATGAGCTTGGGGACAATCAGTTGCAAATTATCCCAGAAGGAACGAATCAATTCAAAGTAAAATTAAAATATCAAGTGACCCGTCCTTTAGTGTATAATATCAGCATCATGTTTGATTTTGATGAAACTCAAGAGGTTAAAGTTGGTAGCGATTAACTTAGACAGATTATGCAGACGGTTAGGGTATCACTTCCAAAATAAGGCTTATTTGAAACAGGCTTTGACCCATTGCAGTGTGGGAAGTGACAATTACGAACGGTTTGAATTTTTAGGTGATTCTATTTTAAGTTTTGTTATCGCTAATGAATTATTCAATCAATTTCCTTTGCAAAGTGAAGGGCAACTGAGTCGGCTGCGTTCTTTTTTAGTTAGAGGCGACATGTTGGCTGAAATAGGTGCGGCGCTTGAATTGGGTGATTTTCTTATTTTAGGGCAGGGCGAGCTAAAAAGTGGTGGTTTTCGCCGTGCCTCTACGCTTGCTGATTGTTTAGAAGCGCTGTTTGCTGCGGTTTTTTTTGATGGTGGTATGGATGCTGCGCGCTCGGTTATTTTGAAATTATACCGATCCAGACTTGATGATCCCAGTTTAAATGACTGTTTAAAAGATGCTAAAACTCAGTTGCAAGAGCATTTGCAATCTGCAAAACACCCTTTACCAAAATACAAATTAACCAAAGTAGAAGGCGATGAACATGATCAGATTTTTTATATAACCTGTACTGTTGCAGGTATAAAAAATGCTACTTTCGGTCAAGGCGCTAACAGGCGCAAGGCAGAGCAACTGGCTGCCAAATCTTTTTTAGAGCAATTTCTTGCGAGTAAGGGTGGATAATTATGCTGACCCTGCGTCAAATTACCCTCTCACGAGGTACTAAGGTCTTATTAGATAAAGTCAATGTAACGCTTTATAAACAACAAAAAGTAGGTCTTATAGGACATAATGGTTGTGGAAAGTCCACGCTATTTGATTTTTTTCTAGGAAAACTAATTCCTGATACCGGCGATTATTTGGTTAATCCTCAGCTTGTCATCAGTCATTTATCACAACAATTACCGGACAGCGATGAAAAAGCGCTTGATTTTGTACTTGCTGGTGATGATGCGTACATCAATCTGCTTCAAGAATTAACAGAGGCAGAATGCACAGGTGATGATGCTAAGGTTATAGCGTGCCACGAAGCGTTAACGCAAACAGGCGGCTACAGCAAGCCTGCCCAAGCTGCCACTATTATGTCAGGTCTTGGTTTTCTCGGTGATCAACAACAGGCGTCAGTCAATAGTTTTTCGGGTGGTTGGCGGATGCGTCTAAGCCTTGCAC
>JBIODT010000124.1:0-6669 GCA_044445305.1 Legionellales bacterium
ATCCATGCTTATACAACGTTATCAAATGCTCATTATTACTATTTTCATCACCTTATTTGGGTTGCTGATGGGCTTAACCATTCATTATTTTCTTTCTAAACGTATTTATGTACCTATCGCTCGTTTACGCCGCAGTATGAAACAAATTTTAAGCAATGAGTTTGAAACAGACATATGGGTTAAAAGCCCTGGTGAATTAGGTGTCATCGAACAAGGTTGTGCTCATTTACAAAAACAATATTTAAGTATCGTTCGTGATTTAAACCTACATATAGAAACAGCTACAGAAGATTTACAACAAAGTCTGGAACTTTTAGAAGAAAAAAACATCGAATTATCACTGGATAAGAAAAAAACCGACGAAAAAAGCCGACAAAAATCGGAATTTATCGCCAACATGAGTCATGAAATTCGCACCCCTATGAATGGCGTTATAGGCTTCACTAATGTCTTATTAGAAACTAAATTAGACCCTTTGCAGATGGATTATGTTAATACGATTAAATCATCGGCCCAAGATTTATTAATTATAATCAATGACATTCTTGATTTTTCTAAAATGGATGCCGGTAAACTGCGTTTAGATTGTATCCCCGTGGACATTCGAGCCTGCGTCGATGAGGTATTAACACTTGCGGGACCTAATGCCCATAAAAAAGGCATAGACCTAATCCCTGTTACTGAAATTGAAGTACCTAAAACAGTCTTAGGCGATCCCTTTAGAATCAAACAAATTATTAGTAATCTGGTTACTAATGCTGTGAAATTTACCGATCATGGCTATATTTTAGTAAGAACAAAAATAGAACATGAATCGGGCAAAGATTATACCCTGTGCTTGACCGTTACCGACACCGGCATCGGTGTTTCTCCAGAAGACCAAAATAAATTATTTACAGCGTTTAACCAAGCAGATACCAGCATCGCACGCCGTTACGGCGGCTCAGGATTAGGCCTGGTTATCTGTAAAAAACTATGTCAAGAAATGCATGGTCGCATCAATCTGAGCAGTGAATTAAACAAGGGTTCCTCTTTTTCAGCCCATATTAAAGTTGCAAAACTCATGGCCTATGAGATAGAAAAAAATCAAACCCATCGCTTTTCCCATTTAAAAATTCTATGTTTTGATGACAATCCCTTACAATTAGAGGCCCTATGCAAAGGCTTAGGTTATTGGGGTATAGAATGCGTGTCCGTTAGTTCCTTCAACAAACTGGATAAAGCACTTAACAAAAACAAAGAGTGTAAAATAGCATTCATTAGTGTGAATCAGGGCTGTGAGCAACAAGTTGCTGAACTCATGGCGAAATACAAGCACCTGCCTTACGTGCTTATATCCCGATGGCCAATTAATAACTCTGAAGCACTTGGCGCTCATTCTTTTTTATACAAACCCATCAGCATTCAAAAACTACAAAACTTAATAGAATCACTAACCAGTAAAAATCACACTGAAGAAGTGATTAACCATGAATTAAATAGTCTACGCGAACAATTGCGTTTTTTGAGCCCTGAATTATTGCTTGCTGAAGACAATCCTGTTAATAAAATGCTTTTAAATTCATTGTTAAGCGGTCATGCCAAAGTAACAGCGGTAGATGATGGTGAAATGGCGGTGTCTGCCTGTGATGACAAAAAATTTAATATTATATTACTCGACTTACAAATGCCTAAACTCAATGGGCTAGAGGCGGCTCGAATGATTCGCCAACACTCCTTACTCAATAAACACTCACCCATAGTATTAGTCAGTGCCAGTAGCGATTTAAGCGCTGTTGATTTAAAAAAATCCGGCATTGATTATTGCCTACAGAAACCTATGGATGAAAAATTATTACTGATACAAATCCTGCGTATCGCTGATAAAAGAAAAAAACCCAAAAATACGGCTATAGATTGGCAACTGTGTGTACAAAAAGTTTCCGGGAACCAAGTCCTTGCCGAAGAATTTCTCGCTAAATTTATAGAAGAGCTACATAAAAATCGCAAAGAATTTTTTCAACTGCTGCGTCAAAAAGACATTAAAGGCTTGGGTAATGTAGCCCACAAACTGCATGGAGCTTGCTGTTTTTGTGGTGTACCATCCTTGCAGAAAAAAGTAGTACAATTAGAAAAATTAGCGCTTCATGTGACACAAATTGAAGAGTTGTCTGGCGTGTTCGCCGAGTTAATTCAAAGTATTGATTCAGTAATTAGTGAATATGAGAAGCAATATTCGTAAAAGGAGAAAAAATGACAGTTAAAAATGCAATATATGCTCAATCAGGCGGCGTTACCGCGGTCATAAATGTGTCAGCCTGTGCTGTCATCCAAACTGCCAAGTTATACCCTCAGCAGATAGGTACAGTCTATGCGGCTAAAAATGGCATTATCGGTGCGTTAAATGAAGAGCTCATTGATACATCGCTGGAAAGTGAGTATGACATTGCCCAATTAATGCAAACCCCGTCCGGTGCCTTTGGTTCTTGTCGTTATAAGTTAAAAAATAATAATGATGAATACCAACGCCTCATTGAAGTCTTTAAGGCACACAATATAGGCTATTTTTTCTATAATGGTGGTGGCGATTCACAAGACACAGCACATAAAGTATCACAACTGGGTAAGAGCATGGGTTATCCCATTACCTGCATAGGCATACCTAAAACGGTAGACAACGATCTCCCCTTTACCGACGCCTGTCCAGGTTTTGGATCAGTTGCTAAATACGTAGCAATTTCTACCAAAGAAGCCGGTTTTGATGTGGCATCGATGGCAGCATCATCGACTAAAGTTTTTATTCTTGAGGTAATGGGACGCCATGCAGGCTGGATTGCTGCTGCCAGTGGCTTGGCCAGCCAGAGTGCCAACGAACCCCCTCATATTATTTTATTTCCTGAAATTAGTTTTGATCCAACCCAATTTCTCAGTAAAGTACAACAATGTGTCACGGATTATGGCTATTGTGTTGTCGTTGTATCAGAAGGTATTCGTAATAAAGAGGGGCAGTTTTTAAGTGACGCCGGTCTGCGCGATGCCTTTGGACACGCACAACTGGGTGGTGTTGCACCAGTTCTGGCACAACTTATTAAAGCGGAATTGGGTTATAAATACCATTGGGCAGTAGCAGATTATCTGCAACGTGCGGCCCGCCACATTGCATCGCAAGTGGATGTAGATCAAGCCTACGCCTTAGGGAAAGCAGCCGTGGAATATGCGGTCAAAGGACATAACGCCATCATGCCTGTTATTATCCGCGAGCAAGATGAGCCTTACCAATGGTCTATAGGACATGTTCCCTTGTCTGACGTTGCCAATGTAGAAAAAACCATGCCCGCAGAGTTTATTACTGAAGATGGCATGGGCATTACGGCTGCATGTAAACGATACTTGTCACCATTAATACAAGGTGAGGCCTATCCTAAGTATGTGCATGGGTTACCCGATTATGTTAGATTGAAGAACCAACTGGTTTCTAAAAAGTTGGCATATTAATTGCTGTATTTTTAATGTTGTTTTAATTTTAGGAGAACGTCATGAGCATGAAGCAGAAAGGTTTTACATTAATAGAGTTAATGATAGTCGTGGCTATTGTTGGTATTCTAGCGGCAATTGCAATCCCTGCCTACCAAGATTACATCATTCGAGCTCGAGTTACAGAAGGTTTAAATCTTGCCTCCGCAGCTGAAACCACCATTGCTGAAAATGCAGCCAATGGCGTAACGCTGTTATCTACGGGCTGGGTTGCACCATCGGCAACAGCCAATGTGGCCAGCATTGCTGTAGCAGATACAACCGGTGCTATAACAATAACCTACACTGCTTTAGCAAACAGCATTGTAGTAACGCTAACACCACAATCACCCGTAGGAACAGCCATTGCCGGCGGTACTATACCTACAGATGCTGTATCTTGGGTTTGTGCTGTGAGTGTTGCAACCAATGACCGATATGTACCTGCAAATTGCAGAATATAAAAATTAAGTTTTTTATAGTGACTTGTTTATTTATACTGCCCATTTTTGCCGGGTCATGGCAAAAATGGGCATGTCTTTATGAGCACTAACAAGTATATAATACCAGGCTCACATTCTTAGATCGGATAAACCATGTCACGTAAAGAACACATAGAAAAACAATTACTCCAAGAGCTCACCCCTGTCTTTTTAAGTGTTGAAGATGAATCACAAAATCACCACGTACCAGTAGGTGCAGAAACGCACTTTAAAGTAACAGCTGTTTCACCCTTATTCATTAATTTAACCCGAGTAGCACGACATAGACTTGTGAATCAACTGCTTCTTAAAGAATTCGAACAAGGCCTACACGCTCTAAGCCTGCACTTATTTACTGTAGAGGAGTGGGAAACTCGCGGCAAACCTGTGTTGGCGTCACCAACATGTAAAGATGGGTATAAAAATAAATAAAGAGGGTCTATCTCTGATAGTGATGCTACGGATACACTATTTCTGAGGTAAATTTTATCCGCGTATAGGCGCAACGAAAACCCATTTTTTGAATATTAAGATCTGAAACAGTTCCTGGTGCTGTAGTCACGGATGCCAATTCCAAGCCCTGTTGTTTGGCGAAATTAAGACGCGCCATTAATAACATTTTGTGCACGCCTTTGCCTCTGAATGCATGCAATGTACTGGCAACACCTAGATCACAGACACCACCATGCATGGCAACCGTAGCACCTGCAACCAAAACACCTCGGTCATAAGCCCCGAAAGCAGTTATTCCTGTTGCGCTGGCATAATGAAAAAACTGCTCTTGTGCTTCAGGATAACCAAAACCAACCGCTACTGTTTTTGCCCACAGTTCTAATTCATTGGATTGCATTTCTTTAATAGTAAAATCATGGGTCAAAAAATCAATTTGCTTATAATTTATTAAATCCAAAGCAGATATATTGCTTAACTCAGACACCCCATAACCACGCTGGCTTAAAAATACCGCCAACTGATTGCCAACAAAAGGACATAATTCAATATCGATTCGAGTATGATTTAATTCTTTATAAAAATACTCTATCGCTTTAATTTCAGTCAAAAAATGTCGCTGCTTTGTATCAAAGCCCCAGCCTACAACCTGCGATAAATAAGAGTCAAATCCAGAAAAACAAGCGACACCGCCGCCAACTTCTAACATTGCGCCATGACTGTATTGTTTTGTAACTTCTATATGGCTTTGCATCAAACAGCGCTCTAATTGGGCTGCTAATTCTTTGGTTAGGTACATCGTCTTAATCCAGATGCCAACTCAGAAACCATTCCTGGTCCTTGATAAACCAAACCCGTATATACTTGCAATAAGGTAGCCCCAGCATCCAGTTTTTCCTGAGCACTCGCACAGCTGTCTATCCCACCTACGCCAATCAAAGTAACCGCATCACCAACATAAGACTTCAACAAACGCAAACATTGGGTGGATAATGCCCGCAAGGGCTTACCACTCAAGCCCCCCTGCTCTTCAGCATGAGGTACATTTTCAACCGCCTCACGTGAGCAAGTGGTGTTACTGACAATAATCCCCTGCACCCCATAACGAACCATCACTTCGGTCATCCGTTTCAGTGTTTCATCACTTTCATCAGGAGAAATTTTAACAAGCAAAGGCACATGACGCTGAAATTTTTCTGACAAGTGAATCTGCTCAGTCTGTAGTTGAGATAACAAATCAGATAAATACTCACCCTGCTGCAGCTGGCGCAAATCAGGTGTATTAGGTGAAGAGATATTAATAGTAATATAAGAGGCATACTCATACACTTTGCCTAAGCAATAAAGATAGTCTTTGGCAGCATCATCCAAAGGCGTGTCTTTATTCTTACCTATATTAATCCCCAATATGCCACTGTAATTGGCTTTCTTTATGTTGCCAACCAGTACATCCACCCCATGGTTATTAAATCCCATCCTGTTAATAATGGCTTGTGCTTGGGGCAGGCGAAATAAGCGTGGCTTGGGATTACCTACTTGAGGCTTGGGCGTCACAGTGCCAATTTCAATAAAAGAAAATCCCAGCTTGTTCAATGCATGCAAATGCGCCCCATTTTTATCCATACCAGCAGCCAACCCTATGGGATGAGGAAACTCCAAACCCATAGCCGCAACGGGGTTTGCTAAAGGCTGTTTAAAACACCGGCTTGGTATGTAATGCAAAGCGGACAAAGAAAAAGCATGAGCACGCTCTGCTTCCAGTTTAAAAAGTAACGGGCGTAGCATAGGATATATAAGTGACATGTTATAACTCTTGGGGTTTGGATAAAGCCACTTGCAAAAAGACGCATATGGGTTTATCTAAATATTGTTATACTCTACGCCTATGTCCCGCGGTTTGTCCACGGGATCAAAGAATCTTATTCTGAGCCTAGATCTTCTGGATCTCGCGGATAAGCCGCTTCCAATTAGCCTTAAGTTTTAGTTGACGCTGACGTCAACTAAAACTTAAGGCTAATTGGAAGGACAAACCGCGGACGTATCCTTACCCACAAATTATCTCATGAAAAACAGTTGGTAATTATACCTTTCAAGGATGGGTTTTCGGGATTTTAGGCGCATTGATTTTTCCGTTCATGCCGTCTTTAAAAGCGAGTAATAGTCTACTCTATTGCGAGTTTTTAAAGACGGCATGAACGGAAAAATCAATCGCATAAAACCTGAAAACCCATCCGTGGAAGGTATA
>JBIODT010000125.1:0-6649 GCA_044445305.1 Legionellales bacterium
ATGAATATATTGACTCAGGTTGCGGAACAGCACGCACTGGAAGCGTTATTGCGTCGTTTTGAATGGACTTTACTTAAAGCCTGTGGCTACTCTTTTTCATTGACCGAGGAAGCTGAAACCCAGACGCCAATTAGTACAGAGGCTCATTATCAATTGGTAGTGGGTGAGGGGTTTGTGCCATGCGCTAACGGCATTCCTGGCGAACACATTCTAGCGCTGGCGGCAGACAATCTGACTGAAACTGCATGTCTTAAATCTGCAAAATTAATTATGAGACAAGCCATTGATCATTTGGTCGGTGGTCGTGAAATTAAAACGCGATGTTTATGGGGTAAAAAATGAGTAAAGCGCTGTTATTAGGTGTCAATATTGATCACATTGCAACAGTAAGGCAAGCACGAGGAACGCGTTATCCGGATCCGGTTCAGGCAGCGATGGAAGCAGAGGAAGCTGGTGCGGATGGCATCACTTTGCATATGAGAGAAGATTTACGCCATATCCAAGCTCGAGATGTGCGTATTATAAAAAAAATCTTACAAACGCGAATGAATCTTGAATTAGCTGTCACAGATGCTATGCTTGATTTTGCAGAGGAAATTTCTCCTGAGCATACTTGCTTCGTTCCAGAAAAACGTGAAGAATTAACTACAGAAGGTGGGTTGGATGTTTTGACCCATCAGAAGATGGTACAACAAGCGGTGCAGCGCATGCAGGTTATGGGCAGTGAAGTGTCCTTGTTTATAGATCCTGATTTTAAGCAGATTAAAGCTGCTGCTGAAACAGGTGCACCAGTCATTGAATTACATACGGGCTGTTACGCCGATGCACTCAATGTGGCTGAGCAGGAGCATGAGTTGCGACGCATTGTCCTGGCAGCAGAGTATGCCGCCAGTTTAAATCTAATCGTTAATGCTGGGCATGGATTAAATTATCAAAATGTAAAACCGATAGCTGCTATTAAAGAGTTACATGAACTTAACATAGGGCATGCTCTTATTGCCAGGGCTTTGTTTTCTGGGCTGAAAGAGGCAGTAAGACACATGCGCCAACTCATGCAGGAAGCGAGACTTTATGTCAATGACTGACGTTATTGTTATCCGTATTACTGGAGATTCTGGTGACGGCGTGCAATTGGTGGGCGAGCAATTAACCATTACTGCAGCACTTACTGGTCGTGATGTGCGGACTTTACCTGATTTCCCTGCGGAAATTCGCGCACCGGCTGGAACCGTGGCAGGTATTTCTGGCTTTCAATTGGCCATGGCAGAGCAGGCTATTTTCACGGCAGGTGAGTCGCTGGATGTTTTGGTTGCATTAAATCCTGCCGCATTAAAAAATTCATTAGAGCACCTGGATCAAGGTGGTTTATTAATCATTAATGAAGACAGTTTTAAAGATAAAGATTGGCAAAAAGCAGGTTTAGATAGAAGTTTTCTGGATAACTGTGCAGAGCAATACCATATTGTCTCCTTTCCTTTGATAACTCAAACCATGCTGGCTGTAAGTGCGCTTGATCTTACCAAGCCTCAAGCGGTAAAGACTAAGAATTTTTATGTTCTCGGTTTGGTGTTGTGGTTGTTTGATTTGCCAACGGATACCTGCCAGGCTTTTATTGCTAAAAAATTTAAAGCAAAGCCCTCTGTTGCTAAAGCCAATGAATTGTCTTTATTGGCTGGCTATAATTATGCCATGACTTTGGAGTTGTCCCGACGCGATTACATGTTGGGTGAGGTCAATAGGCAGGCAGGAGATTACCGTCAAATTACGGGTGTAGAAGCAATTGGTTTGGCTTTGGCCACACTGGCCACGCATACTCAAACACCCATGTTGGTATCAGGCTATCCCATAACCCCGGCATCAGGAATTTTACATGAATGTGCACGCTTGTCTGATTATGGTGTGCAATTAATTCAGGCTGAAGATGAAATCGCCGCAGTTTGTGCGTGTATTGGTGCGGCTTATGGGGGGCGGTTGGCATTGACTTGTACTTCTGGACCAGGACTGGATCTAAAGAGTGAGGGGCTTGGTCTGGCTGTGGTTGCTGAGTTGCCCTTGGTCTTGATTGATGTGCAACGTGCGGGTGCATCAACAGGGTTGCCAACTAAAACTGGGCAAAGTGATTTAAGACAGGCCTTATACGGTCGACATGGTGAGGCACCTTTACCGGTTTTGGCGGCGCGCTCTTCCGCGGATTGTTTTAATACGGTTATTGAAGCGTTTCGAATTGCAATTAAGTACATGACTCCAGTCATCGTTTTGCTTGATGCTTACTTAACCAATGCTGCGGAACCTTGGGAAATACCGTCAGTTGCATCGCTTGATTTACCCAGTATTGCGTTTAACCGTTTCCCCAAACCATTTCAACGGGATGCCTTTTTAAGTCGAAGTTGGAATTTGCCTGGAACGCCTGGTTACATTCATCAATTAGGTGGTTTAGAAAAACAAGGTGAGGATGGGCGGGTGAGTTATGATGCTGAAAACCATCAAAAAA
The DNA here is from genome assembly GCA_044445305.1 of Legionellales bacterium. Classification (GTDB taxonomy): domain Bacteria; phylum Pseudomonadota; class Gammaproteobacteria; order Legionellales; family Legionellaceae; genus Legionella. The sequence continues at coordinate 2,492 of JBIODT010000125.1, forward strand.
TGGTTGATTTACGCATTCAAAAAATCAAAGGCATTGCCCGTGATTATGAAAAGACCGTTGTTGAGGGGGATGCTAAAGCTTCGATCCTGCTGATTGGATGGGGCAGTACTTATGGCAGTTTGAAATCAGCGGTCGCACAATGTTTAGAACAGGGCTTGCCCGTTGCTCTTATCCATTTGCGGCATCTGAATCCTTTGCCAACTGATCTGGGAACCCTCTTAAAATCTTTTGATAAGGTCTTGGTGGCTGAACTGAATTCAGGTCAATTGTGTCAATTGATTCGTGCGACTTATTTAATCGATGCTCAATCTATTAGTCAGTGCAATGGCCAGCCTTTTGGCGTGAGCCATCTTGTTAACGCTGTTAAAGCGGAAGTTAATTATGAACAAAATCTATAAGCGTGAGGATTTTACCAATGACACTGAAGTGCGCTGGTGTCCTGGATGCGGTGATTATGCGATTTTATCGGCACTACAAAAAGTGTTACCGGAGCTTGGCTTAGCACCAGAGCAGCATGTTTTTGTTTCAGGCATTGGTTGTGCCGGCAGACTGCCTTATTACATGAATACTTATGGATTTCATACCATTCATGGCAGGGCAACTGCGGTCGCTACTGGTTTAAAAACCATGCGTGATGATTTGTCAGTTTGGGTTATCACTGGTGATGGCGATGCCTTGAGCATCGGTGGTAACCACCTGATTCATCTTTTAAGACGTAACGTTAATCTTACCATTTTGCTGTTTAATAACCAGGTTTATGGTTTAACCAAAGGGCAGTTCTCACCCACTTCACAAAAAGGTCAGGTAACCAAAACATCACCCCAAGGTGTGAGCAATGAGCCTATTAATCCTTTAACCTTGGCTTTGGCGGCCGGTGCCAGTTTTGTTGCGCGTGCTGTTGATAAAGATCCCAGTCATTTGGCTTCTGTACTTAAAAAAGCGCATGAGCATGTGGGCTGCTCTTTTGTGGAAATTTATCAAGATTGCAATATTTTTAATAATGGTGCCTTTGATGATTTTGCCGTGAAAAACAATAGGGCGGACAACACCATATTGCTTGAGGACGGACAAGCCTTGATCTTTGGGGCCGATAAAGAAAAAGCCTTGAATCTAAACGACGATCAATTTGAACGGGTCTTAGTTGCTGATGGGCACAGTCTTTACCGACATGATCCCGCCAATTTTATTGATGCAATGCGTCTGACTCGCTTGTCTTTTCCAAGTCATCCAGTGCCTCTAGGTGTCTATTATCAAAAACCACGTGATATTTTTACCTTGCAGCAGGGAATTAAAAAGACAATAGATGATTTGCCAGCATTGTACAGAGCCAAGGCCAGCTGGCAGCAAAGCTAACGTATGGCCTTGACCACACTTTTAATTGCAGCGAGGTGTAAATAAAACAGCTCCATCCCATAAATTATAACCAGAATCAGAATTTTCTTCTTGGTGCCACTTGGCAGGTAAGGGCTCCATTTGGGGCTTGGGTGCCGCCTGAAACATGCCTGCTGAAAAATTTGAATTGGCAGCCGCGCTAAATGAGCCGGAATGAGCTGTTGCAGATTCAGGAACTTCATGTACTTCTAGTGGGAGCGGTTTGACAAAGATTGGTTCTTCAACAATAGAGCCTGAATTTGCTGTGCCATATAATACACAATCAGATTCAGATGGTTCTTCCTTAATACTGCAGCTAGACGAACTCTTTTTTGCATGAGTTTCCAAGTAATTTATCATGATGTTACAGGCGTAAAGAACTGAAGAAATTTTAAAGCTGTTATCAAATAACCCTTTTAAAACCATACCGTTTGTATTCAGCCATGGACTGAGCACAAACCTTTGTACTGCATCATCCATAAAGGCAATCAATTCCATTGTTATATTGGGTTCGCAAGGTGCTGGTTCTTGTTCTTGGTGATCATTTACCTCTCTTGTTAAGACATTGAGTATTTCCCGCATGACACCAAATCTGGAATTTTTAAATTCTATTATGCTAGGTTCTGGCCCATTAGTACCAATTAAAGTTCCTCCCATGAAGCTTGCTTTTAGGTTGGAATAGTCATTGCCTAAGTCAGCACATTCGTTTAAAAGCTTAAAATGAGTATCAAAAAATGCGCGCCTGGCAAAGTAAAGCTCAATTTGAGCCGTCAGGATGGGAGGGCGGACAGTTGCAGGGTTGTTATTGTAATTCTGAAATAGAGCAAGATCTTTTTCAAAATCAAGGAGCATATTCCGCGTGTGCCAACTGGTTACTAGTGGTAATAATAACGCAGTTTGTTGCTGCATCAGCTCGTGAGCTGTTTTAATTGTTGGTGTGTGTTTTTTTGCATCCATTATAGAAAGCAATTTTTTTTGAGCAAGTTCTATAGGCATGTCGTTCATACCTTTTTTTAACAACTCCAGCTTATCTATAAGCATTAATTCAGGCGCTTTCATTTATAGTTCCTCTTTAATCTATCTCAGTTCACGTCGCATGATTTTTCCAACATTGGTCTTAGGCAGTTCATCAAAAAAGGCCACAATTTTCGGGATCTTATAGGCAGTTAAATGCTCTCTACAATGGGCAATAACTTGTTCTGCAGTTAATGAAGGATCTCTTTTTACGATACAAGCTTTAACGCGTTCGCCTGATTCCTCATCTACCACGCCAACAACACCGACCTCTAAAACACCGGGGTTCATTCCAATGACTTGCTCTACTTCATTGGGGTAAACGTTAAATCCTGAAACAACTATCATGTCTTTTTTTCTATCAACAAGATAAACAAAACCTTCTTCATCCATTTTTCCTATATCACCCGTTTTTAAATAACCATCACTAGTGAAAACCAAGGCAGTTTCATCGGGGCGTTTCCAATAGCCCGCCATAACTTGAGGACCTTTGATGCATAACTCACCACTTTCGCCAATGGCAACTTCCTCATTATCGTCATTTCTAATAGAAATATCAGTTGAAGGCAGTGGCAGCCCTATACTGCCATTGTATCCTGTAAGGTACATTGGATTTATAGTCACCGCCGGGCTTGTTTCAGTTAATCCATAAGCCTCTAAAATTTTAGTGTGGGTCATCTCAGTCCATCGGAGCGATACGCTTTTTTGCAGAGCCATACCACCAGAAAGCGCTACTTTTAGCTTACTAAAATCAATTTTTTTAAATTTGGGGTGGTTTAATAAGGAATTATATAGTGTATTGACACCCGTAATTGCCGTAAATCCAGAGTGCTTTATCTCATCTATAAACCGTCCAACATCTCGAGGATTGGTAATCAGTATGTTTTTAGCGCCTGCTTTAATAAAAGTAAGGCAGTTTGCCGTCAATGAAAAGATGTGATAAAGCGGTAAAGCAGTAATTATGATGTCTTCAAAATCCAAACCAATGGTGGATATCCAAGCGTAGGCCTGCAATACATTGGCCACTAAATTACCATGCGTTAAAATAGCCCCTTTGGATACACCCGTTGTTCCGCCAGTGTATTGTAGAAAAGCGTAGTCTGCATGACTAAGTGCCACATGATGCAAGGTCGATTGCTCACCTTCAAGCAGTGCATAATTAAAGGCCACAGCATGAGGGATTTTATAGGGGGGAATTAACTTTTTTACGTATTTTACTATGGCGTTGGCCATGATTCTTTTAGTCATGGGAAACAAATCACCCAATTGAGTCACGATCACATGCTTCAATTTAGGGATAGACGGGAGGGCTTTTTCTAGGGTATTGGCAAAATTAGCCATCACTACAATGACCTCCGCTTCTGAATCATTCATCTGATGAATGAGTTCGTCGGCTTTATAGAGTGGGTTGGTGTTCACAACCACATAACCTGCGCGTAAAGCCGCAAAAATAACCACAGGGTATTGCAGTAAATTAGGCATCATAATGGCGATGCGTGCACCTTTTTCCAGGCCTAACTGTTGTAAGTATGCGGCAAAGTTGCTGCTTAGTTTATCCAGCTGCGCATAAGTCATCTCAGTGCCAAAATTTGAATAGGCAACTTTCTTGGAATGAAGACTACACGACTCTTTGAACAGGGCCGCTACGGACAAATATTGACTTGAATCAATTTCATGTGGCACGCCATCTTGATAATGCTCAAACCATCGTTTATCCACTTTGAATTCCTTCTGTTATTGATTAGCACATGATAGTATAAACAAAAATATCAG
>JBIODT010000126.1:0-6642 GCA_044445305.1 Legionellales bacterium
ATCATTGGTTGCTAGATTAAAGTCAGCACCGTGTTTGGCCAGCGCTTCTATAACGCCTGCATGGCCGTTTTGCGCGGCAATATAAGCAGGCGTTGCCTTATCATTGGTTGCTAGATTAAAGTCAGCACCGTGTTTGGCCAGCGCTTCTATAACGCCTGCATGGCCGTTTTCCGCGGCAATATAAGCAGGCGTTGCCTCATCATTAGTTGCTAGATTAAAGTTAGCACCGTGTTTGGCCAGCGCTTCTATAACGCCTGCATGACCGTTTTGCGCGGCAATATAAGCAGGTGTTACGCCATTCTTTATTGCTAGATTAAAGTCAGCACCGTGTTTGGCCAGCGCTTCTATAACGCCTGCATGGCCGTTTTGCGCGGCAATATAAGCAGGTGTTGTCTTATCATGGGCTGCTAGATTAAAGTCAAATGGGCGTTTTGCTGGTTCAGCAATGATGCCTGCATGGCCATTTTGTGAGGCTCTAAGGAGTTGCGGTAGTTCAGCAATGATGCCTACATAGCCATTTTCTGAGGCTATAAAAAGAGCTCTTAATAGGCTATTATTTTCCTCGGTAAAATCAAGACCGTATTTTGCAAGCTCAATGAGTATCTCAATACGGTTAAAGGTTGCAATTGTCAGCATTAAATCAGCAACATTTCGTTGTGCTATTTCCTTTGTTAACAGGTGATTTTCTTTGATGTCAGTCAGTTTATTCTGTAATGGTGTCCGTTTGGGTTCATTAACCAGGCTAATTATTTCTATATTTAATGTGACATAAGGCTTTATTAGTTTAATTAAATTAAGGCCAGTGCTTATCATCTTGATCATGGCATTGGTCTCATCTTGTTCAAATACACGCCCTGATTTTAACTCCAAGTTAACATCCATATACGTCCATTGATGCCATCTTGGATCATAGGTAAGTCCGGTCACATGTCTATGACCACAACTTTCCAAACTAAAGCCAATAACAGTCTGACAACCAACAGCATCTATAGTTTGCGCTATCTTATCTAAGTAGCGCGCTAATTCTTCTTCAGTATAAGTGAAAGTCTCAGAACAGAGCGTACTTAATCCACCATAGGTTGCTAGCTTTTTAGACAATGCGAAGGGGCTAATCGCATCAATTTGAGTTGGGCAAATTAGAGTATTGAAAAGTGCTTGGTAAGTTAGAGGCGCCTGATATAGGATTAACTGGTCATAAAAACCAAGTATTTCAAGTAACTCCTGTTCCTCTAATGGCAGCTGATCAAGCTTTATGGCGTCAGGTTGAAGCTTGATGTTACTTTTTACTTGATGGATTTTTTCAGGTAAGTTCGCTTTAGTTGCTATTTTCAAGGCACGTTGGTTGAACTGTGCCTCCCTGCCTATCATGCATGCAGACAGCCATGTTAGGGTAAAACCTTTGCAAAGGCCTGATTCTATATTAGGATAATCAAGAGCAATTCCTAGATTTATAAGGGCGTGATGAAGCATAAAGTAGCACCTTGTATGGCTGTTTTTTTTTGAGTCTTGTGCGCTTAATCATATATCATTGCGCTTGTTTTTGTCAATATGGCGCCCATCGTATCGCCCTGATTGAATTGACAGCGATGGTTGGTGTCTGTATCGATTCAAGTAAGTTGAGAATCACATTATTTATTTAACTTTTTTTAGTTTTCACCAATACTATATATAACAGGAATTGAAACTGTTATATCTTAGGCTCGTATCCGTGGAAGGTATATAAGCAGTCAAGGTGCTAACAATATTGGGATAAGGTTGCATGCAGCCTTATCTAAAGTCCAAAAGGAGTGTGCTGTGGATAAAATAAATTTGGGTTGCGGATTGCCCATGCAAACAAAAAATACGATCAAACCTAATGGTTCTTATGAGCAGTCTTTGACGCATGCATCGGCTACTGAGCGTGCGGATTCTTGTGAGCAAATGACCGTATTGCTCGATATTGTAAAAGCAGCACCAAGTGATGGCCATGCGCTAGAATCAGTGCAATACATTAAAAGTCAGGTTCACTCGGGTCAATATTCGATTAATATGCCAGCACTGATTGCGCATTTATTCCAAGAATTATCAATTGAAGGTGCTGACTGATGAACAATGACAGTGCTGAAATTGAGTGCTTGGTGAAAGACTTTCTGGCTTGTCTGTGCCTGTTGAATCAATGTATGCTCGAGGATCAGAGTCATTTTTCCGTCAATGACTTTGTAGCACTGGAGCAAAGTGATTTGAGTAAATCACAGCTCAACGCGAATTTAAGAATACTTATAGATCAACTGGCAGCACATGCAGCAATCACCGGACTTGCCGGTGATTTGTTTGAAAAATTATCCAGCTATGCGGATACACTAGCTGCACACCAGCAGTCGGTATTGTTGGAGTTGATTCACAGCCTGCGTAAAGAATATCAAACCGGACTACAATTGATGCACCTCAACCGTCAAGTGGTTCACGCGAATCTGACTTATGTTAAAGAGCTTTTTAGTCATTTGACCCAAAGCCCCCCATGCTCAAAAAGCACCGTTTACGATCAATCTGCTGCAATTATTTAGCGCGTGGTTGATGCAGTGCAGCGTAATCAAGGTTAAAACGTAACTACTCACCCCCACCATGGAAGTGAGTAGTTACGTTTTAACCTTGATTACGCTGTGCTGCATTCATATCATACTGATTGTATTCAAAAAATGCACTTGAATTTCTTGATGGTTTCTGCTAAATATAAAGAGACACTTGATTCTTTGACCTAAGGGGCTTGAATATGGTACTGCCTAAAAAAGCGCTTAGGGAGAGCGATATAACAACAAGCTCTGTTGTTGATGATGGTTCTCATCAAACTTTTCGGGTTAAGTTCATTGAAGATGGGCGTGAAATTGCTGGTTTTTATAAAAAATTAGCGCCTAAAAAAGATTACCCTGAATTATTGGCAAAATTAAGTGTTGCTACCTCTGTCTTTAAACGTGTTTTTCAAAGCGAGCGCTCGGCTGAAGAGCGTTTGGTGTTTAATGCTGCAGATGAGCTGGTTGGTACTTTATCAATTAATGTGCCTGGATTTAAGTCGTTTGGTTTTGCCAGTGAAGCAGTTCCTGCCGATCCGCGCGTAAAAGAGCAGGTTATTCCCAGTACCAAAACGCTGCTTGAGCACAACATGATGGAAATCCTTCTCGGAAGATGGTTTCTTGATGATGATGATGCGCATCCTCATAATATGGGCCTGGCTGGAGACATAGATTTTGATATGTTTTTGTATTGGTTTACTGTGTTGATGAAAGGACCGAGGCCGCTTGTAGACATTCCTAAATCCAGAATAAATTTAACAGTTAGTGACTGGGAACGATTCCCTAATGTACGTGACTCAAAGCCCTTTCATTGGCCTACGTACAAGCACCCAGGACAGGAAACCATTCCGTTGGTTGTGCCCCTTTTACAGGGGCCATTGTTGGATAAAACCTTACCTAAAGTATATTCAGACCCCCAGCAGTTTGAAAATATGGCCAGTAAGCCCATGGCACAAGAGCAAAAAATTGCTGGCGCCTTGAAAATATTATTAACTTTTCAGCCGGATATGGTTAGAAGACGTCTACAGGATTATTTCGGCGACATGTTGTTAAATTACACGTCCTTAGATGCTAGCAGTGTGGACTTGCGCAAGAGCTACGAGACCACCTTCCCCACGTTATGTAATAATAAAACAAATACAGCGCCTTTTGTTGAATTCATGATGACTGTCTATCAACAGCATTATGACAATCTTTACCGTGTGGTAGTATTTTATATGGGCTGTGATAACAATGGCTATGGTGTTCCGCTTTCCTCAATGTCTAATACCTTGTATCGTAAGCCTTCTTTTTATCAAGGTATAAAGACGTGGCTAGAGTCTCAAAATGAGATGCTTTGTAGTGGTTTTCAATACGATTTGCCCGCGTTACAACAACGATACCATCAAATTTGGCGCGATGCATTTGCACCAAATTTAAAAGAGCTGTTACATGGATTACACAGTTTAACCAATCAACTTCTTCTACTTACTACGTCTGTGAAGGAAGTAGAAGCGTGGGTGGGGGCGGCGCCTACAGATGGCAACGTGACTGAGGCATGGCAGTTGTTTGCAAGCATGCCTGTATTATCACTAGAGCAAGTTAAGCCTCTGATTGATGTTGATAAGGAAAGTGATTTACGTTCCGCATTATTAGCGCTGGTAGAGTTTAAGAGCCAACTTTATGATGCAGTCCGAATTTATTATGCACGAGCCATAAACGATTTAACGGCAGGTGATAATCTGGCGTTCTCAACGAGCTTGTCGTGCTTATTATTGCAATACGATATAAATGTTCGTGACTATTTGGCTCATAAAACGACCTCGGGCGACCTGTTTAATTGTATCTCTGCTGGTTTAAAAAAATTCACTGAGGAGGTGAATTTCCAACGTCATTTGAGAAATACTGATAAGCAAATGCAAGATGTTTCAGATATTATGCAGGCAAATGCATTGGCGCCACATACCTGTGAGGCAGTGATAAAAGAATTTAACAGGTCATTATTTAACTGGGCTAAGAGATTAGAACCCGAATTATTGGCTGGTTGTATTATAGAGATAATTGACAAGCACTACACGTCATTTTTCTCTAATCGTTTTAGAGGTGCGCACGTTAAAGAGTATTTGTGCGCCAGTACCGATATAAGCGGTGACACAAGGCTGGCCTATATTTTCAGCTCCGGCAGTGATTCTGGTGCGCTAAATACACTACTTGTACAACATCTTACGCCACGCATGCTGTTAACTCAGCACTTGCCTAGTGTGCGTGCGGCCATCTCCTCCAATATTTTTGATGCAAGTTTAGGGCAATATACAAAATCGGTAGTCGCTTTTGCTAAAAGTGATTCTGCTTTGATCCACCTTTATAGCGATATGGGCGTCTTATTATTTTATCGTACCTTGTATGCTTGGGTGGACGCCATACCCCGTGCAGATTTTAAAAAGATTATAGATACTGCATTGATAGACTATGAAGGTGCATCGTGGCACAGCTTGTCTTTTTGGGGCGTGCCCTTGCCCTTAAAGGCTTCAAGACGAAAGGAGGTTGAAGGCTATTATTCCATGTCAAGCCAGGCAGCCATTATTGCGCAGATATTTCTTAAGGGAACAGACAACTCCGCCTTTAGTGAGCGCTTATTGCAGGCGGTGATAACGGCGATAAGGAGGGATGTTCTTGGCAGCCCAGGGAAGCAACTTCAGGCTGGGTATCAGCTTATCTTGCAATATAATCTTGCTGATCATCAAACATTGTATAATCAGGCTTTAAAGACACATGCTATGGCGCACAGGCAAGAGGTTGTTGCTTTAAGTCATGCAGCCCCGTAAAATTATGGCCATTATTTATGAATGAGGGCTATACATTGCAATTCAGTGATTTTATTAAAACAGTGCCACAATATATTATTCCCCAGCACGGACTGACTGCCTTAGCCGGTTGTTTGTCGAATGTTAAAAACAATTCTGTAAAAAACTATATTATTCAGCGATTTATTAATAAATACCAGGTGAATATGAGTGAGGCCTTAATTGAGGATCCTTGCGCCTTTGCCAATTTCAATGATTTTTTTACACGCCAGCTCAAGCCTGAGTGCAGACCCATGGCGCAAGCAGGTATTATTTCACCGGTAGATGGTTGTGTCAGTGAGCTTGGTGTTATAAGCGCAGGGCAACTGGTGCAGGCTAAGGGTAAGGATTATTCCGTGGCAGAGCTTTTAGCATGCACGGATGAGGTTGCTCAGCAGTTTGTGCAGGGTCAATTTGCAACTTTGTACTTATCACCCAAAGATTATCACCGAGTGCACATGCCTATGGATGCACAATTAATCTCCATGACTTATGTTCCTGGCGCTTTGTTTTCAGTGCAACCGACAACGGCTCGGGTGGTTCCTAAATTGTTTGCGCGTAATGAACGCTTGGTTGTGTTTTTTGAGACCAAAGTAGGCCCTATGGTCATGGTTTTGGTTGGCGCGACCTTGGTGGGTGCAATAGGCACCAGTTGGCACGGCGACTTAACACGAGCCAAGGCCAGTACTACTTATAACTATGCGCATCATCTGTTAAAACAAGGTGATGAAATGGGTTATTTTAAATTGGGTTCAACCGTTATTTTATTGTTTGCTAATGGTGAAAAAGTACAATGGCGTGAGGAGCTTGCTGCTGGCAGTACGGTGCGTTTTGGTCAGGCTATAGGGTAGCCATTTGGTTGCATGGTCATCCTAAGCCATCTTTAAATTACAGAAGACATGTTCGTAACTGCCACTACCATAGCAATGTATTTATTGACAAAAAGGCTGGAAACAATAATATGTATTTAATATGCATGTTAATGTTATAAGCTGTTTTGAAACTAAAACAGACAACTAGGGCTTGTTGTCAATTTTACTATAATGGTGCTAACTCGTTCTAGCGACTTGACGACGGGCTCTAGTACAACGTTGCACAGATTTTGTTAGGTGACGCTCAGATTGCGTTCAGGTTTGAGCGATGGAAGGTCGTTAATGATTCTCGTGACGGAGACCCTTCTCCCCCCGGCGGGGGTAGGTGACCCACACGCCCGATTAGGGGGGTACAAAATAAATGTATAAAATAACATTGTATTTTAAAAAAAAAAAAGCCCA
>JBIODT010000127.1:0-6624 GCA_044445305.1 Legionellales bacterium
CGTCATTGCGAGGCCACGAAGCAATCCAGAGAGTTCGGAGTGACGGCCGCGGGGTTGCTTCGTGGCCTCGCAATGACGCACTGTTTGAGTACCGTGTGTGGTTTTATAACTGTTTTCCATGAGATAACTTGTGGGTAACGATATGGCTGCAGCGCAGCGTAATCAAGGTTACGCTATCCACCTAAAAACTGCAGATTGTGAGCGCGCGCAGTATATTTCGGATACGAGCTTTCATTTATGGACCTACTAAAACTGCCGTGTCTAGATTGCCGCTGATAGCTATCTCGGGGAGAGGTTTTACTGATAGTCTGACAATCTTGTGAGTTAAGCTAGAAACCGTGTGCGAGGCTTGTTGTGCTGTCGGTAAGATTTTTTTTGCTTGTGTCAGTCCAGCCAATAAACGCCTCTCGAGCTCCTCATAATAATTCACATCATCAGCGTCCGTCTGAGTCTTGCGATGCGCCCAACAATTGGTAATGCCAGCATCTAGATGCGAGATAAATGTCTTAAATGACGGCTCACCATATTGTTCTATTTGATGGATATAGAGCAGTTGTGTCGCTTTAGCATCTTCAGGCTCTCTCCCTGCACTAATATTAGTTATAATTGCTGCTATAGCTAATTTATAAGGGTTGTCTGTTAATTCTGCCAGTAGTTTTTGGGGATAATTCTTAACGTTAGCAAGCAATAGTTCCATTGTATGCCGTTGTTCTTTATTTACTAAAGAGGTTTGTGCCTTTGATAAGGCTTTCAATAAATTATCATCAAATGACAATCCATCACGCTTAATCAGCTCTATTTCCAGAGCGCTGTCACTATTCAGTACAACAAAGGGATCATAAGTTTGATGCGCTGTTATAACTTGCTTAAGAGCAAGATTAACTTTTGCCATAAATAAGTTAAGCCGTGAAGAATTATGGTCACCTATAGGGTACAATTTTTTAGAGTCGTCATTATTGTATTGCTTGATTTTTACCCTTAAGTTTGTTCTCAGCTGAGTTGCTATATTTTCAATAATGGCAACCAAATCCTCGTTGTTTATATTGCGATCTTTTTGCTTATCACTTGCATCAATGTAGTTGAAGTTATTGAGAAATGCAGCTATCGTAAGAACGGCAGGGCAATGCCTGAAAGAAGCTGCTTCGGGATTGAATGCTTTGATCTTTTTAATAATACGCGCTAGCTCTGTTTGTTCATTCTCGACAATGATTGCTTCCAACCGCAATAATAATTCGCTCATCTTTTTGATTGTTGGATCATTTATAATTGCTTCTATTTCATTGATATGGGTTTTTGGGGTAGATAAACGACCAAAAAACCAATTGGAGCAAGAGGATGTGGTTGTATAGTCGTGCAATAATTCCATTGAACAATTAACATTTGGTGTTCTTGGCATATATAAAACCTACATAGTTTTTAGACACTGGATGATAAAATCTGGCGCGCTAAATCATGAATAATAGTCTCTTGGACTGAAAATTTGTATTCTTCTCATAGAGTCGGGTACGGAAATTTGCATAAAAAAAGAAGCCTATTTCGAATGTTATAGGCCTAAACACGCTATTTTTTCTTAATTAATGCTCGCACATTATACACTCTTATTAATTAAGAGCATAATTATTTTTTCACTGTGCAGAGCCATCGCATCTTAGTTTGATTTTATACCAGTCAGTTAGCACGATTTTATCCTTTCCCCTTGAGGCTACTTTGCGGACACCTATCTGTGTAAATTTCAACCACCAATGAGCATCGTCCCGGAGTTTAGTGCGGCTTGGTTCGCTTGCGAGCTTAGCAACCATCGCACGAGTACCAATAATCGCACCATCACCAATGGATACACCTGGCATAATGGTCGCGTCATAGCCTATCCACACATCATTACCAATCAAGGTATCTTTTTTGCGATTAGGAATAAATGGCACTTTGGGCCAATAAGATTGAAAAATAATGAAGGGAAATGAGGAGAATCCCTCCAAATGGTGACTGCCACCGTTCATTATAAATTTAACATTGGTGGCGATTTGACAGAATTTGCCAATAATCAGTTGGTGTTACTCTTGGAATTGAACCAAAATCCAGCAATACATCGTTCTATTGTTCGCGAACAGCGAACGTCTATCCAATTTATTTTCAAGTAATTTAAAAGTTTACAAAAATATAGTATATAATTATAAATGTAAACTACGAGGATTGGGAAATGTTAGGTAATAGAATTCAACGAGCACGAAAAGCATCTGGCTTGTCTCTACGTGATTTGGGTAATCAAATTGCATTGAGCCACGCTGCTATAAAGAAATACGAAGATAATGTGGTGACTCCTTCTTCAGACGTTCTTATCAAGTTGGCGAGAGCACTGCACGTCAAGGTGGAGTATTTCTTTAGACTTGAACGATTTAACTTGGAAAGTATCCACTATCGTAAGCATGTTGATATGCCCGAACGTCATTTGGAAGAAATCACTGCTAAAATATTAGACCAAGTCGAACGACGTGTTGAACTTGAAAATTTATTTCCAACTGCACCATTACAATCATTTTCAATTAAGAATTTACCTAACATAATTAATCATATTGATGAAATTGAAAAGCTAGCCGAGCAAGTCCGCGACCAATGGGACTTAGGATTAGCTCCTATCCTTGATTTAATCGACATATTTGAAGAGAGAGGCATAAAGGTATTTGAAATTGATAATGAACAATATCCAAAAATTGATGGGCTTTACGCAAAAGTTAATAACATGCCTGTGGTCGTTGTTGGTGATCAAAGTCCGGGAGATAGGCAACGATTTACTTTAGCGCATGAATTAGGTCATCTTCTACTAGATAGCCGTCTTGGGGATAGTTTGGATATTGAGAGTTGCTGTAATAGATTTGCAGGCGCATTTCTATTACCAAAACAGTCGCTTATAAACGTCTTAGGAATACATCGTAATTCAATTGAACCACGTGAACTAAGTTTATTGAAGCAAGAATTTGGGATTAGCATGACTAGTACTCTGCACCGTGCGGAAGAAACTGGCATTATCTCTAATAATATTTATCGTCAAATACGTGCGGAATTTAATAATCGTGGATGGTCAAAAAAAGAACCAGGGGAACAATATCCCAAAGAAATAGCTCACATTTTTGAGCAAATGGTTTTTCATGCTCTTGCCGAACAATATATTGGTGAATCTAAAGCCGCTGAACTAATGGATATGCCGCTTGAATCATTTAGGTCTTTGCGTGCTATGGAGAGCCAAGATGTTGCTTGTTATCAGTGATGCATGTGTATTAATTGATATTGAGTGTGGTGAATTAACGAGCGCAATGTTTAGCTTGTCATATCAATTCGCAGTACCTGATACCTTATTTGCTGAAGAGCTCGAGGAACGACATGCTCATCTACCGCAACTTGGATTAATATCTAAAACAATGAGTGGCGATTTAGTTGCAGAAGCTTACAGCCTTCATAAAAAATATGTGAGGCCAAGTGTTAACGATATGCTTGCACTAATACTTGCTAAACATGAGGGTTGCCAGTTGTTAACAGGTGATAAAGCTCTGCGTGATGCAGCCAAAGACCTAAATGTTGAAGTACATGGTACTATATGGCTTGTTAAACAGATGCTTGTGGACAAAAAAATTACAGTTGAAGTTGCGCGAGTTGCTTTTCAGCGAATGAGAGATTCTGGCAGTCGATTACCTTGGAATGAGGTAGATAAGTTGTTAACGAACACCCCTTAATGATTTTTGCGTTTAAACCTATTCCCTCCCGTACGAAGAAAATCAAATTAAGATACAGTGGCTCTGTTTCACTGTGCTTTAGAGAAAGCGGCATGTGTCTTTTTGCATGCAGCTTTGTTCAAAGCTCCAAATACATTTTTAACCGATGCAATGGCACGGCGGATTTTTTGCTCAGGGCGCGCTTGAAAAGCAGTCACATTGAAATAATCCTCACCTTCAGGTGATTGCTCAGAAAAAAAGTAATTGAACACGCAACATCGAGGTTCATCAACTAAAACGGGGTTAACAGCATGCCACGAGCTGCGATTGGTTTCCATCACAAGCAGACGATTAAACAAACTGGGAACAATAATTCTATTTTTAACTGAGGTATCCCATAATTCATAATTGCCACCATTTTCCAGCCGCCAATTAGGCGACAGGTAATAGAGGACGTTTACCGCGCGGTATAATTTTTTGTCCACATCATGCGAATTGTCTAAATGTGGGTTAATAAAACCGCCCTTAAGCAAGGTAGTAATACCGCCAGCAGACATTAAGGGGTCGGGTTGTTGTTTTTGAATCCCTGTTATGTCTTCAATAGCAGCAATAACCCTGGGATCTTGAATGGCATAATTAATATCTTGTATCAGAGCAGACGTATTTTTTAATTGGCCGAACTTTAATTTACATTCACCCGAACTCTTTAGCGAACGCATTTTGCCTGGTTTGGGAAAGTCGGCATATATTCTTTTTGCAAGGTCATTGGGCAGTAAATTATCCAGTGCAAAATGACGGGCAACTTTTATAGGATGCTCTTGAAAAAATGCCTTTTTCAAATCATCTTTAGCATCATTGATCCTTTGGACTATCAAACCAGTCAATTGCTCTTGCATATCCTAACCCCTACAATCGTTCAAAAATAGTTCTGGTGTTAAATCCAAACAAGCGTTCATGCATTCTATAAGCATACTCATCCGTCATATTGGCTAAATAATCACAAACCACCCTGTAGGCATCGGCTTCACTCGTTGCTTTTTTAAATAATGCTCGATTTTTATTATCAAGTAAACTGGTGGGATTGGAGCTGATGGCGTCAAACAGTCTAAGTACCACTGTTTGCCCACCGTATTCAAAAGTACGTGCTTCTTGTGAGTCAATGACATTATCATAAATACAACGCATTAAATAATTCAGTAGGGCAGCTGCCTCAGGGAGCAAGGCCATATTGTATTTCAACAAATTATTTTCAAAGTCATCGTTAGTAGTGATGATTTGTGTTGATGTAATAAAATAATTAACCATTTTACCTATGGTTTGTTTTCTTAAGCTAAGTTCATGAGAAAACAAAGAATTAATCAATTGATTTTTTTCATTGAGTAAGCTGGTAGCGTTTAACAGTTCCCAAAATTCGCTGGTATCAAGATGCTCTGGATTAATTAAACGCAGATGAATGGCATCTTCTAAATCATGAACACCATAGGCAATGTCATCGGCTATGTCCATAATCGAGCAATCAAAACTATGATAGGCCGATCTTCCTGCCTGGTTAAGTTGAGGCTGTCTGGACAATGATTGGAACAGCGTTTTGTCCCCATCAGAAAAAGGCGACAACAACCAATCTATCTCGGGTTGCTCACAATCAAAGTACGCTTTAGGTGGCAACCAATCATTGACTTTAATTGTTTTATGAATGGAGTTATGAAGTTTTGGTTGTTGTTTTGCCACAACCGTTGAATGTTTGACAGGGTATTTAAGTATGCCTAATAGGGCGCGTCTGGTTAAATCAAGACCAAAGTCACCATAACTGTTTTCAACTTTAGTAAGTAGCCGCAGTGTTTGACCATTACCTTCAAAACCACCATGATCCCTCATCATGTAATTTAAAGCCACCTCACCACCATGACCAAAGGGTGGATGGCCAATGTCATGCAGCAAACAAATCACACTGACCAGATCATCACTGGGCAGTAGACCTGTAATGACCATGTGCTGATTTTGATTGCTGAGAAGGTTGCGAACTATGCTGCGACCTATAGAGTCAACTTCCAAGGAATGGGTCAAGCGAGTGCGATGAAAATCCCCTTCATCAGTCCCTAGAATTTGAGTTTTTCTTTGTAACCGACGAAAAGCTGGGCAGTGAATGACCCGAGTTCTATCGCGTTCATAAGGATCGCGGTGATCTTGCTCGCCTCTCTTATTGGTTTGTCCCGAACGTCGGTGTGTCCACATAAAATTCATCATCAAATGATCCATAAGATACTTTAAGTGATAGTTTTTATAAAAACAACACGTTTGGCTCTAAATCGCAGTTTGTGACATAAGAAGAAGCACTCGAACCATCATAGACATAAAACTTGTTGCAGGCTGTCATCCAGAGCAGTTAAATCCTTGTCTGAAAGATTTCCAGCCATACTTTTTAATCGGCCTTTATCAACCGTTCTTATTTGATCACATACAGCAGTAACTTGTTTACCAAGACATGAAATGGCGATGGTTATCGGTGGTCTTGCTTTTGCCGAGCTGGAAAGGGGAACAACAACTACAGTCCGTCGCGCTTGATTAATAGGGGTTGCGCCAACTAAAACACAAGGTCTCAGTTTATTAATTTCCGATCCGGTTGTAGGATCAAGATTTACCCAATAAACATCACCACGATTCATCAGACAATCCATCTTGAAGCGTTACATCCCAATCTTTTGTATCATCATGTAAGCCAGCGTCTTGTTCAACCGCCATAGCACATTCATAAAGTGCTTTTTCGCGTCTTTCTATTTCTTTCTCTATTAAATGAACAATGACTTTGCTGCGTTGTCGTTGAGGTATGGCTGCTCTCATTCGAGAGGCTATTTTATCGGGCATTGAAATAAGAACTTTATTCATAATAATCTCCAGTTATACCATCCATGGAAGGTATATA
>JBIODT010000128.1:0-6594 GCA_044445305.1 Legionellales bacterium
TGCATCAAGGCTACGCGCTCCACCAAAAACCCAAACTGGGCTTGAAGTTAGTTATACTGCGCGCGCCCACTCAAGCATTCCATATAATTTTTTGTCCCGTACGAAGAAAAAAACTACAAGGAGAATCGTATTTTCGCTTACGTGTTGGACAATGGCGAGTTATTTTTGATAGAACAGATGAATTGAAGATCATTTCTATCGAGAAAATTAAATCACGTGGAGACGTTTACAAATGAACCTACAAACAATCAAATCGATGGATGGTAAAGTGGAATATGTCCTTTTGCCTGTTGCTACATATAACGCGTTGCGCTCTGAGATTTTAGAGCAATTGAGAGATATCCAAGTAGACAGCGATTATGAATTATTTGATCCAGCTGATTATATCGACAACCCTATTGTATTAGCTCGTATTGACGCAGCTATTACACAAGAAGAGTTAGCCCAGCTAATGAATGTCACTCAGGCTTATATCAGTAAAATTGAGAATCAAAACAAAATAACCCCAAAGATGCTTACAAAAGTAAAAGCAGCTCTTGCGAAAAAATAAGATATTTTACATGGAAAAAAAGCTCAACACTGGGTAACAAAATCTTATCTTGATGCCTGGATTGAGCCGCTCACTCCTAAAAATCAAGAGGGCTATGTATGGCTACATGAAAAAAATAGCAGTCTCTCTAAAAATAAAGCGCCACGTAATATTTTTACAGAATCCAATTTTTACACAGGCTACACTCTAGCTACGGTGTGGTGCTCCGTGCTGCATTTCTGTCTTGTTCTACTCGTAATGGTTGAGTAGAAGCCGCCGGTAACCATCCCGATCCACTGAACATAGAGAAGGGGCCACGAGCCAGCATGTTGGCAAGCTCAGCAGAGGTGACGGATATGTTCATTTTTTCCATCGCGCTGGCTTTCACTTTAGCCAACTCCAATTCAAGTAGCCCTGGGTGGGCCTGCAATGCCTGTCCTTGCACAGTCATTGCTTCTCTCTGTGCCTCGGCTTTTAACCTAATTGCTTCGGCCTCGGCTTGTGCACGAAGCACGATCGATTGTTTTTCAGCTTCGGCTTCGGCAATCGTTGCTTGTTTCTTCAATTCTGCAGCGTCTCGTTGGGCTTTTGCAGCAGTGATCAATGTTTCATTCGTCTGCTCTTGAGCCACCCGCTTTTGTTCAGCTTCTTGCTCAGCCTGACGTTTTGCAATACGAAATCTTTGCTCCAATGTTGCTTCAGTTGCATTGGCCTGTGCTGATTGTATTGATGATTGAGCCATCTGTGATGCAATTTGCTCATCCAAAATCTTCGGTGTTTCCACATTAAGCCTGATCAGCTGAATGCCATACTCTTCCAAGTCCTCTGCCAAAGCTTTTTTAACTTCGTCCTGATAATGCATGGGTTGTCTAGGCTTTTCTGCGGCCGCGGCTGACACCCTACCTGGCTGCGTTTGAGAAAAATTCAAAAACTCTTGTGAAGAACATTTTTGAATGGCTTTGCCCATGTCCACGGTCGCCAAATTCTCAATGTGGGTTAAAATACCTTCCCTACTAAGCAATTTTGTTAATGCTTTTTCCGGTTCAGAGACACTGAATGCCACCAACAACTTAACCCCCACCGGTAAAGAATCTTGCGTGGTGAATCGTAGATGCGAAACTTGTTCTGTGGACAACTTCGGGTTTTCTTTTCTCAACTCTGCTTTCGTTTTTTCACTGGGATATGTCCACGTTTCAATACCGGTCTCTAAAAAACCACTCACTTCATGTGTTGATGAGGTGATGAGATGCGGTCTGCCGTCTGAGTTGGGTTTTAAAATGGTCAGTTTACCATTGTCATATGAGATACCCACTTCACCAGTGTGAGGGATCACACGTTTGATGTTGCCATGGGTAATCAGACGTTGCGTTGCATTATAAAATAAATCACCATCATTTACATCAAGCTTGAAAGTGGGATCGTTGTATTGGTAGAAGCCTTTTTCCAGCAAAATGGCAGCTGAACCAACCCATATTTTTGCAATCTTTCCTTCCGGTACACGCACAAAGTGCTGTGTGCCATGCGCAATGTAAAAATCGGTCAAATCAAACAAGAAATTTCGGTCTTTATTGAGCTCGAGTTTAAACACAGGGTGATCTATGTAATAAGGCAGTGATTGGTGTTTTAATAGGATGGCATCATTGCCTATCCAGACCTTGGCATATTTTCCTTGTGGAATGCGCAAAATGTGTTTATTCCCATGCGGGATGTAATGTTCCGCTTGATCAAACAAAAAGTCGCCATTAGCATGCCTTTCCAATCTAAACTGAGGATCCTTAATGACATAGGGTTCTTTTCTTGCACTTAAGAAATAAGCATCTTGACCAACCCATACTTTGGCAAACCGACCTTGTTGCACTCGTAAGATGTGGATATTTCCATGATTAATGTAGTTCTCAGATTGATCAAAGAAAGTGTTTTTCTCTGCTTGCCATACTATTCTTATATTGGGATCATTAAAGGCATAAGGCCTGGATCTACCTGGCAAAACGTGTGGATCTGAACCTATCCAGATTTTTGCAAATTTGTTTGCAGGCACACGCAAAATATGTATCTGGCCGTGATTAATATACCATTCGGACTGACTCACCTCGCCCGTACTCACTTGATCTTTTACATCTGCTGCCTTGTCTTCAAAACGAAAATTGGCGTCAATAATAACGTGACATCCGGGCCCGTAAATCACAGGATTGTTACCAGAAATCGCTTTGGCATAATGAGCAACCGGCACGTTTAATACAAACTTGCCATTTTTGCCATAAAATTTATCGCTTTGATTGATACTTCTCGAGATGATTTCAGATTTTATGCCCACCGCCGCAGACAAGGATCGCGCAATGGGTGTGGTTGAAGCACCATGTAATTCTACTCTGCCATTTCTCTCAGCCAGGCTGAAAGTCCCTTGGGGAACGGGCTTACCACGCATGAGGCTTTCGGTGAATGCACTTTCACCTTTATTGAAATCGATGTCCCTGTTAAATTCCAACAAAATTCGTGTGGCTTGTGCCCCTGTCGAATCATCATGGGGTGCTGAGACTATCACCCTTTCCAATGAAACTTCGGGCAACTCCATGTCATCTATTAATTTAGTGTCGTTTTCCAGAACAAATGGATTGGATTTCGCTTGAGCTTGCAGACCATCAACCATGGGAACTTTTAAAAAACCTTCTGCTGCATCTGTAGGTGCGGGTGACACAGAGAGGGGAGCTGTAGATGCTGAAACAATGGATGGCGGTGAAGACGAAGCAGCTGCTGCAGCTGCGTAATATCGGGCTTCAGAAGATGAATCGTATTTCGATTCGTCAACAAGTTTGTCGTACTTTCTGTCCATCGCATACATCCTCATCAGGAGCACCATTGCTCAGAATCGGAGTATGAGGAAAAAAAATAGGCTTTGCAATAAGCAAGAATAAATAATAGGCTTTTATTCGACCAACGGCAACCGAGCGACTTCTGTAAAGTAAGAATAGCACTCTACCACTGAGTTATGCGCCTTTTATAGTGCTAAATTCTATCAAACATATATAGGGCATTTATTTCCGAAGGATTATTTTCTTTGGGCTGAAAGGGATGAAAAAGATGCCATTTATCTTCAAGGCCGAGATTTTTTTAATATAGCCTTGGTGGGGGAGGCTGCACCTGAAAATTACGCCATCTTCAGACACATCGCGCTGAATATCATTCGTCGAAACGCTTCTATTAATGCAAGTGTTAAACGAAAGGCCTAATGACGATGTGCGCGCAACTCTTATCAGTGGATTATCTGGTTGAATTTAAAGCATAAGACGCGGTTGCCCTGCGAAGAGTGCGACCACGTCTTCATGCCCTAAAAACATCCTATTTTATCACTTACAGGACACGGCCATCTCATTTTATTATTGTCACTGTTACGCAAGCACAGTTTGATCTGAAAATTGAGGCCCCACTATTGATTGCTCTACTCTACGTGTGTCTGCTGGTTTGAAGTATCCACACCATGTAGAAAGACCAGCAACAGTTCCAACAGTAACTAAAACACCAACAACTGGATTGAGAGGCGCACACGCAAGAATTCCAGCAATTAATAAAACTGATCCTGTAGTATACATGCTAATAATAAAACTGGATGGTAAGCAATTCGATTGAGAGTCTAGCAATGTTGCAGAAAGAGGTTCATCTTGTTCGTCTATTAATGCCAGTTGACTTGATATAATGGGTTGGTTGATTTCAGAGATTCTGACACGGATGTCCGTCTCAGAATTATTTTCTTCAACAGAATCTACTATTACTCGGCGTCGTATTGCACCATATGGAACTTTTATAACCAGCCGATCTTGTTGTCCAATATTAGATGAAAGAGTCTCATTGACTAAAGTTGGTACTACGCTCATAGTTATTGCATTTGTATGAAGCATACTATCTTCACGTAGTGGTTCAATGCTCTTGGCTGTCATTGCTTCTACTCCTGCATCATTATGTGTTGTAATTAACCCATCTAATGGCAGTGTAACTTCTTCCATTAAAACCGGAGCAGAAAAATCATCTACTGGCATTACAAGTGGTTCTGGCTCAGGTATAGACTGGAACCAGGAGGGCGTTATACATTTGGAGCGTAATCGCTGTAGTTCATCGCGACCAAGAATAGAGGTGGTTTTTGATAAAAGATAATCTAAAAATCGATAGCTATTAAATGCGCCAGGAATATGAACCTTTGCCTCATTAAGTATACTGATATCATTTCGTTCAAGTGACGCAATTAAATCTTGTAAATTTAGGGTATAAGATGCCTTACATTCATCTTGATAAGATGACAGAGCAATGACTGTCGAAAAATCAATTCGATGAGCACCATAGAAATTAAACTCACTTGTATCGCTTAGTTGTTGGCCAATTTTTTCTAAACATTGAAGCAACTCTTTATCAGAAAGCTCTGCTAAATCAGCATATATTTCATTTCTTATTGATTCAAAGTCTTCATTTACTTTTGCATCTAAAAATCTAAAGAAATTTAGTGTTAAAATTTGGTGAATGTTTTTTACGTTATAGCTAATTAATGAGTAATTAGGTAAAGTTGCTACGCCTCGTAGTCCGTTCCATAGACCACCATATACAGAGAGATATGCGAAACCGGCTCTTCCACATCGAACAGAATTTGTGTGTGAAAAAAATAAAGTTTTTGACTCACTCTTATTAATTGATACTGCTCTCTGTTTGTCAAGAACAAAACCTAAATCGCGTTGCTTAAAGAAAATTGATGGGTTATTTGCTGATATTTTATCTAGATCAAAAAGAACTTCTACCGTATCTGGTTGCATGGCTTTAGGATCAATCTCAGATGGGCCAAAACAGATAACATTTCCATCGCCATCCTCTATATCGCACTCGTATAAACTAGCTGGTCTAAAAGGTAAATATGACTCTAAAAGCCGACGTCGTCCATACAATGAATCATTAAAAATAGTTTCGATGTGCTTAGCTGATGTCCAATGTTTAACAGTAGAAAACAAACGAATTTGTTGAGCAGCTACCATAATACGTTTTGCAAGTAGCCGATCAGCGCATCGAGGGCGATGGGGTGTGTTTGCATCTTGAATCACTCTTTCTGGCGATGTCTTTTTGATTACATATGCCCACTCTTCTCGAGAAGCGATACGCTTTATTTCCTCTTGATGTCGTAACTTGGATCTCACCTGACGTTGCATTTTAACAACATTAACCGTAATCTCATCAAGAGACAATCTTGGTGCTCGAGCTCCTCGCAACGCTTGAATAGATTTCTCAATCGCAGCCTTATTGTCAGTAACCATGGTTGGGATTGCATATCCCTTAAAAACATCAACACCTGGGATGGGTAAATAACGTTTAAATATATCAATTAAAGCTGGATTTTCAGATAAATAAACACTGCGAATTAATGTATAAGAATACAACTCCTTTGGCGGAATTCCACGTCCTCGCTCAAGCTCTTTATGGTATTTAGAAGTGATTTCTTTAATTTTTTCTTCGATCGCCGCAGGATCATTCGTATGAATAAAATACCAAAACTTTAAAGACTCATCGTATTGTTTATCGATGAATGCGACAACAATTGGGTCTTCAATAAAATCGGAATTAACAGTTCCTAGTTTTTCACATTGCAGCACTTTAAATGCTTGTTGCACTATTCCGTCTTGCTCTATCCTTAAAAAAAATAAGGTGTTGTCATATGTACGATCTGACTCCAGAGCATTCAGCGAAATAATATGATTTAATAGTTCAGCTTCGTGTGTTCTCATGTCAAACCTCCCTCAGTTTTTGGCACAACCATGTAAAATGTAACTAAAGTGGCATTATAAATAATATAATCTTCCCCAATTGTGTTTAATTCGAACAAAAAATTATCTCGAGCGAGTATTTAACTCAAAGTTCTCGCGGTTATATGCGAAAAGTAACGAATAGTTGAGAACGATTTGAGAGGAGAAAGTCTATGTTATTATTAATCAATCAGTTACGTACTAATTTGAACTCTTGCGAACCATTACAAAATGTGTAATTGGTGCCCAGGGCCGGAATCGAACCGGCATGGTGTTACCACCGAGGGATTTTAA